>NZ_JBSGTR010000015.1:0-86538 GCF_053607505.1 Rhodococcus sp. NPDC055112 | reverse complement strand
GTGGTGATGCCACCGGGCGTCACGCCCTTTTCCGTGCGACGCGACGCACCGGCCGAGGTGCCATTCGGCATGGTGAACGTGTGTCATGATGCCGACGGTTGACGGGCGAAGACGGCAGGTCCCGGCCCGGCCGCAGGTGGTGAACCGGTTCCAGTTTCGAATGAAGACCGATCGGTCTGGACACCTTGCCAAACAGCTGTCCGACAAATAGTCTCGGTCTGATTCGAGTGCTCGCAGACGGCGCAAGGGAGACCCTGGTGAAATTTGGAATCACGCTGTTCACGAGTGATCGCGGGATAACGCCCGCGGCGGCTGCCGTCGCCGCGGAGGGCGCCGGGTTCGATTCCTTCTACGTCCCCGAGCACACCCACATCCCGGCCCGGCGGGACGCGGCGCATCCGCAGACCGGTGACGAGACGCTGCCCGACGATCGGTACATGCGCACCCTCGACCCCTGGGTGGCGCTTGCGACCGCGGCCTCGGTGACCGACCGCATCGCGCTCGGCACCGCGGTCGCGCTCCCGGTCGAGCACGACCCGATCACCCTGGCGAAGACCATCGCCTCGCTCGACCACCTCTCCGGGGGCCGGGTGGTGCTCGGCGTCGGGTACGGCTGGAACCTCGACGAGCTGACCGACCACGGCGTGCCGCCGGGGCGGCGCCGGACCATGCTGCGCGAGTACCTCGAGGCCATGCAGGCGCTGTGGTCGCAGCAGGAGGCCGAGTACGAGGGCGAGTTCGTCACGTTCGGCCCGAGCTGGGCGTGGCCGAAAACCATTCAGCAGCCCCGTGTTCCGGTGATCGTGGGCGCGGCGGGCAACGAGAAGAACTTCAAGTGGATCGCCCGGTCCGCGGACGGCTGGATGACAACCCCGATCGAGCAGGATATCGACGACAACGTGCTTCTGCTGCGCCGCATCTGGCAGGAGGCCGGCCGTGAGGGGGCGCCCCAGATCGTGGTGCTGGCAGGCAAGCCCGACCCGGACAAGCTCGCGCGCTGGGAGGACCTCGGCGTGACCGAGGTCGTGTTCGGTGTGCCCGACAAGTCCGAGGCCGAGGTGGTGGCCTACCTGGGTCGGCTCGCGGGCAAGCTGAACCGGGAGCCGGTCGCGCGCTGACCCGCGGTCGGTGGGTTCAGCCCAGCGCCTGAACTCGCCCCTGCTTGCGGGCCTTGGCCAGCCCGCGCCGCGCCAGGAAACCGTTGGCCAGCAACAGGATCGTCTTGTTCGCGGGTGCGCGGAACCCGGCCTCGGTGTGCGGCGCGTAGCGCGCCTCGGTGCCGGTGACCTCGAGCCAGCCCGTGTTCTGGCGGGTCTCGAGGCCGACGAGCTGGGCACGGTAGGAATGCGCGAGCAGACCGGCACGGCGGCCGCCAGACGGAACCCAGGCGGGCACCCGCAGTCGGACGCCATCGGCGTCGGCCGCGGTCACCCCGACCGGGGCGACCACCGGATATCGGTCCGCGTCGCGATAGGCGAGCAACAGGTGGGGCAGCCTCGCGGCCCGCTCGCCGGTTCTCGCCGCGTCCACCCGCGGGCCGGTGCCCTTCTTCGGTGGCGACTGCGGCGCGGCGCCGTCCTCGGGTCGTGGTGCGCCGAACACCTCGGGCTCACCGTCTGCGGTGGCCGATGCCCAGGCCACGATCCGGGTCACGGTCACCGTCACGAGCACGCGGTCCTCGTAGTACGCACGCAGCCACCGGTCCCAGAAGCGCCCGCGCTTCGGCGCGCCCATGTACGGCTCCAAGCGCTCGCCGATCTCGTCGAGCGTCGCCCGGTCGGGGTGTGGGTCGAATCGGGCCTCGCCCTGGACGAGGACGAACCGCTGGTCGGGGCGGTCGCCGACACCGTGTTCGCGGGCGTGGAACGCCAGCGCGACCCGGGGATCGTCCTTGATGCGCTCGAGTTTGCGTCCGAAGCCGAGCGAGGTGGTGAAGCCGACCGTGCCGCGTTCGCGGTCGCGCAACCCGATGGGAGCCACCGAGGTCACGACCGCCCCGCCCGCCGGGGTGAGGCAGGCGAGACCGCAGGTGAGGTCGCCGCCGATGATGTCGTCGACGGCGTCCGACCAGATGACCGGCATGGTTCAAGGCTAGCGCCCGTGCGCGGTTGACGAGTGCATGCACTCGTCAACCACGCACGGGCGGCGCAGCCGCCTGGCTATCCCTTGGCGGCGCTGACGCCTGCGCGCCTGCCGTAGAAGCTGCCGTCGCCCAGCGAGGTTCCGCTCGCGTAGCCGCCCGCGCAGACGCCGGAGGTACAGCGGCCCGCCGCGAACAGGCCGGGGATCGGCTCGCCGCTGACGTGCAGCACCTCCGAGTTGAGCGTGGTGCGCAGCCCGCCGAGGGTGAACCCGGCGGTGAAGTTGCGCAGGTCGAGCGCGGCGACGGGGGAGCCGATCGGCTTGCACCATTCGGACTTCTTGCCCAGCATCGGGTCCTCGCCGTTCTCGGCGTGCCGGTTGTACACCTCGACGGTCGCGACCAGCGCGCCGGCAGGCAGGCCCATCTCCGACTCGAGCTCCTCGACCGTCTCCGCCACCCACTTCGGCTGGAACCGGAAGAAGGGCGTGGAGCTGTCGCCCGCGCAGCCCTCCTCGTAGGCGGCTTCGTCGATGATCAGGTAGGCCTGGTTCTCGTTGCGCAGCAACGTCTCCTGGCCGATCCGGCCCGGGTACGTGTCCTCGTTGACGTACCGCTGGCCGCGGCCGTTGACGAGGATGCCCCTGACCATCAGCTGCGGATCGCCGAAGAACGCGACCTCGGTGGCGTCCATGTGCGCCAGGTCCGCGCCGAGGGCCTGTGCCATCCGGATCGCCCTGCCGTCGTGCTCCTCGATCGAGGCGCCCGGCTTGCCGATCAGGCGCGGCGCGTAGTTCTGCACCATCTCATTGTTGTAGGCGAAGCTGCCGGTGGCGAGCACGACGCCGGTTCGGGCGCGGACCGCGATCTCCTTGCCGTACTGCTTGGCGATGATGCCGACGACCCGACCATCCGCATCGACGATCAGGCGCTGCACCCGCATGTCGTACTCGGCACGGACGCCGAGCTCCTCGGCCGTTTCCACCAGCGGCTTCATCAGCATGAAGCCGCCGCCCTTCTCGCCGGTGCGCTTGTCCGCCATCTGCGGGACGTGCCCGCGCGGCGCCGGGGTGGCGATGGTGTTGAACGGCGCCGCGTTCTCGCCGCCGGAGTACATCAGACCGTCGTCGAACGGGGTCTCCCAGCCGGGCTGGCCGTAGAAGGACTTCTTGAACGGAACCCCGTTGTCCACCAACCAGTTGTAGTGCTCGACGCTGCCCTCGCAGTAGTCGGTGATCTTCTCCTCGTCGGCGCCCGGGCCGAGGGCGGCCATCATGAAGGCCTTCATGTTCGCGGGCGAGTCCTCGAAGCCGAGCGCCTGCTGAAGCGGGGTGCCGCCGCCGAGATAGATGAATCCGCCGGCCAGCGCCGCCGCGCCGCCCCAGCCGCTGGTCCGTTCGAGCACCAGGACGTCCGCGCCTGCGCTCGCGGCCTCGATCGCGGCGCTGACACCGGCGATCCCGTAGCCGGCGACGACGACGTCGGCCTCGTAGTGCCACGTCTCGATGGTGTCGGCGGGCTGCGGACGGATGGGAGTGGCCTCAGCCATGAATCGGGTCCTTGTCTCGAGAGTTGTTGCCTAGAGTGCAGTATTTCCGGAAGAGCCTCAACCGGTGGTGGTTTCCGCCGAGTCGGCCTCCGCGGCCTTCGCCGCGGAACGGGCGGCCTTGCGCCGGTCCGCCTTGACGGCGATCAACGCGTTGTTGAGTCCGGTACCCAGCGGCCAGCCGACGTAGTGGCAGAGGAAGATCGCCGCCTCCTCGACCTGTTCCTCGGTCAGTTCCTCGTTGTGCAGTGCCGCGTTGATCTGGATCTTCGCGACATCGCCCTGGCCCTGCGCGGTGATGGCGCCGAGCAGCAACAGCCGACGGTCGCGCAGGCTGAGCCCCGGCCTGGTCCAGATGTCGGCGAACAGATGGTCGGCGGTGACCGCGAAGAAGTCGCCGGGGACGTCGGCGGGCATTTCCCAGCCGTACACCTGGTTCATCATCGCCACCCCGCGCGCGCGGGCCTCGGTGACACCGTTTCCGTCGGTCATGCGTGCTCCTTTGTGACAGCGTCGGATTGTGCACCGGTCCCGACCCCGAGTCCGGGGCCGAGATCGGTGAGGGCTCGGCGGGCGAGCGGCAGGTCGACATCGAGTCGCTCACCGAGGTCGAGCGCAAGGGACAGGTCCTTCTCGCCGAGATTGCGGACGTGCCCGAGGATCGGGTGCCAGAAGTCGTCCTCGGCGACCGGGGCGGTGGTCTCGCGCAACATGATCGCGCCCGCACCCCCGGTGATGGCGTCGGTGTGCCGGACGACCTTGCCGAGCTCGCGGATGTCGAGGCCCGCGGCCTCGGCGAGGCGCTGTGCCTCGCTCGCTGCGGTGAACGAGACGAAGTGGAGCAGGTTGCGCGCCAGTTTCATCCGGGTGCCCGCCCCGACCGGGCCGGCGTGGACGACCAGTTCGGCCCAGCACGCGAACGAACCGCTCACCGCGGCGAACGCCTCCTCGGATCCGCCGACCATGACCGCGAGCCGACCCTGCTTGGCCCCGGGGGCGCCGCCGCTGACGGGCGCATCGACCAGGTCGACTCCCCGTTCCCGGCAACGCTGCGCGAGGTCGGTCGCGGTGAGGTCGCTGATCGTCGAATGCACCGCGATCACGGTGCCCGGCGCTGCGGTGGTCAGGATCCCGTCAGGACCCTCGACCACGTCCCGGACCTGCGCGTCGTCGAGGACGGTCACCGAGATCACCTTGGCCTGTGCGGCGACCGCGGCGGGCGTGTCCGCCGCGGCGGCACCCGCGTCCGTGAACGGTGTCAGCGCCTCCGGTCGCGCGTCGCACACGACCAGGCCGCCGGGCCAGTCGAGCAACCGGGTGGCCATGGGCGCGCCCATGTTGCCGAGGCCGATGTAGCCGACCGTGATGTCGGTGTCGTTCGCCGTCATGACCGGAACACCTGTCCGCCGTCGACGTTGAAGATCTGTCCGGTGACCCAGCCCGCCTCGTCGGAGAGCAGGAACAGGCACATGCCGACCAGGTCCTCGGTGGTTCCCATGCGCTGCAGTGGAATTCGCCTGACTATGTCCTTGACGATGTTGCCGGGGGTGACGGTGCGGGTGGCCTCGGTGTCGATCGGGCCCGGCGCGATCGCGTTGATGCGAATGTTCGACCAGCCGAGCTCGGTGGCGAGCTGCTGGGTGAGGCTGTTGACGCCCGCCTTGGCCAGTCCGTAGTAGTTCGAGTACAACCAGGCCGCGGTGGAGGACTGGTTGACGATCGAGCCGCCATTGGCCCACATGTGCGGGACGACCGCCCTGCAGACCTGCAGCGCGCCGTCCATGTTCACGCTCATGAACCTGCGGTAGTAGTCCCAGTCCACCGTGAGCAGCGAGTCGATCTTCATGTCGCCGTAGATCGCCGCGTTGTTGACCAGGTGTTCGATGCTGCCGAATCTCTCGATTGTGTAGTCGGCCAGCGCCTTCGCCGATGCCCCGTCCGCCACATCGACTTCCTTGAACGCGGCGGAGCCCCCGTCCGCGGTGATCTGCTTGGCCACGGTCTCGCCGAGCTCACGGTTGAGGTCGGCGACCACCACGTTGGCGCCCTCCGCCGCGAGTGCGCGCGCGTAGCTCTCGCCGATGCCCTGCGCCGCGCCGGTGACGATGGCGGTGCGTCCGTCGAAACGTCCCATGTGTCTGTTCTCCTCGGTAGGTGTACGTCGGCAGGCTGTGGATCAGGTCGTCGCGGGGGAGGCGACGAGTTTGGTCTCCAGGTACTCCTCGAAGCCGGCCACGCCCATCTCGCGGCCGATCCCGGACTGCTTGTAGCCGCCGAACGGGGCGTCCGCGGAGTACCAGACGCCGCCGTTGACGCTGAGCGTTCCGGTGCGCACGCCCGCGACCACGCGGTTCACCCGGTCCGGGTCGGTGCCCCACACCGAGCCGGACAGCCCGTACGGCGAGTCGTTGGCGATCCGGACGGCGTCCTCGTCGCCGTCGTGCGGGAGGATCACCAGGACCGGGCCGAAGATCTCCTCCTGGGCGACCCGTGCGGAGTTGTCCACCCCGGCGATCAGGGTCGGCTCGACGAAGAACCCGCGGTCCAGGTCGGCCGGTCGGCCACCGCCGGTGACGATGGTGCCGCCCTCCTCCACCGCGAGCTTCAGGTAGCCCTCCACCCGCTCGCGCTGGCGCGCGGAGATCAATGGCCCGCAGACGGTTCCTGGCTTGCTCGGGTCGCCTGCGCGGATGCCGGACATGGTCGCGGCGGTCGCGGCGACCGCCTCGTCGTAGCGGGCCCGCGGGACCAGCAGCCGGGTCGTCAGCGCGCAGCCCTGCCCCGCGTGCACGCAGACCGAGAAGGCCGCGACCGCACAGGCGCTCGCCAGGTCGGCGTCGTCGAGCACGATGAACGCGGACTTGCCGCCGAGTTCGAGGAACACCTTCTTGAGGCTGTCGGCCGCCGAGGCCATCACCGTGCGTCCGGTCGCGGTCGACCCGGTGAACGAGACCAGGTCGACGCGCGGGTCGGTGCACAGCTGCGCGCCGAGTGCGTGGTCGGTTGAGGTCACGATGTTGACCACGCCGGCCGGGATCTCGGTCTCCTCGGCGATCACCCTGCCGACCAGCGCCGCACACCACGGGGTGTCGGGCGCGGGCTTGAGCACCACGGTGTTGCCCGCGGCCAGGGCGGGACCGAGCTTGGCGAAGTTGATCTGGTGCGGGAAGTTCCACGGGGTGATCGCGCCGACGACGCCGACGGCCTCCTTGAGCACCCGGCGAGCGGTGGGGATCCCCATCGGCGTCGCGGAACCGAGATCCTGTTCCCACGAGTAGTTCTCGGCAAGGTCTGCCCAGTAGCGCAGGTCCTCGACGGGACCCTCGAGCTGCGGTCCGCTGGTCAGCATCGCGGGCGCGCCGACCTCGGCGATGGTCACCTCGCGCAACTCCTCGATGTGCGACTGCAAGGCGTCGCACAGCTGGCGCAGACACCGGGCACGGAACGCGTGATCGCGGGACCAGGAGCCCTGATCGAACGCGCGACGGGCGGCCGCGATGGCGGCGTCCATGTCGGCGGCGGTGGCCTCGGCGGCAGATCCGAGCACCTCCTCGGTTGCGGGATTGAGCACCTCGAAGGTGCCGCCGGAGCCGGGGACGAGCTTTCCGTCGATCAGCAGGGCCGAACTGTCGGTCGGGCGAAGCGTCATGCTCAATTCCTCCACATCTGGACAGGTGTCTGGACTATAGTTCGCGCAGAGACACCTCGCAACGCTTTCAGGCAGAAGCACGTCGAACGTTCCATCGATTGCAGGGAGTGGTCCGATGAATCGAGTCGCAGGCAAGGTCGCATTCGTGACCGGCGCAGCCCGGGGGCAGGGCCGCAGTCACGCGGTCCACCTCGCCGAGGAGGGCGCGGACATCATCGCGTTCGACCTGTGTGCGGACATCGCAAGCAACGAATACCCGCTCGCCACCGAGGCCGACCTGGAGGAGACGGCGCGCCTGGTCGAGAAGGCCGGCCGCAGGGCCGTCGCGGCCCGCGTCGACGTCCGCGACCGGGCGGCCGTCGAGGCGGCGCTGGCCGAGGCCGTTGGCGAGCTGGGCGGCCTCGATGTCGTGGTGGCCAATGCGGGAATCTGCCCGCTCGGCAAGCATGTTCCCAACGCGGGCTTCGTGGACGCCTTCGACGTGAATTTCGTCGGCGTGGTGAACACCGTGCACGCGGCGATGGAGTATCTGGGCGAGGGTGGCTCGATCATCGCGATCGGTTCGGTCGCCGGTTTGGTGCCGCAGACCGGGTTCAACGGTCAGCAGGCGCTGCAGGGGCCGGGCGGTGACGGGTACGGGCTCGCCAAGAAGCTGATCCAGGCTTACACGAACTCGCTGGCGCTGACGCTGGGGCCGAGTTCGATCAGGGTCAACGCGATCCATCCGACCAACGTGAACACCGACATGTTGCAGAGTCCGCCGATGTACAAGACGTTCCGGCCCGACCTCGAGAACCCGACCGCGGAGGACGCGGCGCTGACCTTTCCGTTCATGCAGGCCATGCCGATTCCGTGGGTCGAGCCCGAGGACATCTCGCACGCTGTCGTGTACCTGGCCTCGGACGAATCGCGGTACGTGACCGGCCAGCAACTGCGGGTCGACGGCGGGGCAGGGATGAAGATCGGGCTCTAGCGATGGGTCGCTGACCGGAAGCGAATGGCGAAGTCGAGCGCGAAAACGGGTACCGCCGGACGGGAGACCGTAGTAATGTCCAGACACGTGTCCAGTCGTAGTTTCGAGTCGACCCGCAGACGGTTGACCGAGAAGCAGGCCGACACCGTCGAGCGACTCACCGGTGCCGCCGTCGAGGTGCTGCGCGAGCAGGAGTTCGGTGGGCTGACCGTGCGGGCGGTGGCCGCGCGGGCAGGCGTCGGCCCCGCGACCGCGTACACCTACTTTTCGTCGAAGGAACACCTCGTCGCCGAGGTCTTCTGGCGACGGCTCGCGGCCTCCGAGGTTCCGGACGGCACCGGCCAGGGCCGCACGGAACGGGTGCTGTCGGTGCTGCGCGGGATCGCTCTGCTGCTGGCCGACGAGCCTGAGGTGTCCGACGCGGTGACCGGCGCCCTACTCGGCGCCGATCCGGACGTCGAGCACCTGCGCGGCCGGATCGGATTCGAGATCCACAACCGGCTCGGGCAGGCCCTCGGCCCGGGATACGACCCAGAACTGCTCGAAACCCTCGAACTTCTCTATGCGGGAGCTCTCCTGCGCGCCGGGATGGGATACGGGTCCTACCCGCAACTCGCGCAGCGACTGGAGGCCTCCGCCAGACTGATCCTGGAGCCACGATGACCGAAGCCCTGATCACCCCGGTGGTCTTCAATCCGTACGACTACGCCTTCCACGACGATCCGTACCCCACGTACAAGCGGCTGCGTGAGGAGTCGCCCATCTATCACAATCCGGACATCGGGTTCTGGGCGCTCTCGCGGCACGGCGACGTAGCCGACGCCTTCAAGGACAATCGCCGGCTCTCGAGTGCCAACGGGGTCTCGCTCGACCCGGCCGCGTACGGACCGCACGCTCACCTCGTGATGTCCTTCCTCGCCATGGACGACCCGCGGCATATGCGGTTGCGGCAGTTGGTCTCTCGTGGGTTCACGCCCCGCCGGGTTGCCGAGCTCGAGGGTCGCATCCTGGAACTGACCGATCAGTACCTGGAGCCGGCGCTGGCGGCGGGAGAGTTCGACTGGATCGCCGAGGTGGCAGGCAGGCTGCCGATGGACGTGATCTCCGAGCTGATGGGGGTGCCTGAGCCGGATCGCGCGGAGCTGCGACGGATGGCGGACCTGGTGGTGCACCGCGAGGACGGGGTCCAAGACGTCCCGCAGGCCGCGGTGGAGTCCTCGATCAGCCTGATGGGCTACTACCGGGACATGATCGCCGAGCGCAGGCGGTCGGCGACCGGGGACCTGACCTCCGCGCTCCTCGAAGCCGAGATCGACGGTGACCGGCTCAGCGACGAGGAGATCCTCGGGTTCATGTTCCTGATGGTGGTGGCGGGCAATGAGACCACCACCAAGCTGCTGGGGAACGCGCTGTACTGGGGTTCGCGCCACCCAGGCCAGGTCGCGCCGGTGCTCGCCGACCCGGACAGGACACCGGACTGGGTTGAGGAGACGCTGCGCTACGACACGTCGAGCCAGATCGTCGCCCGCACCACGGCGGTGGATCTCGAGTACTACGGCCAGACCGTGCCCGCGGGGGAGAAGATGCTCCTCCTGATCGGCTCCGCAAACCGGGACTCCGGCGTGTTCGAGGATGCCGACGAGTTCCAGATCGGGCGGAACTCGACCAACAAACTGGCGAGTTTCGGTGGCGGCGTGCACTTTTGCCTCGGAGCCCACCTGGCGAGGCTCGAGGCCAACATCGCGCTCGCCGAGTTCGCCAGGAAGGTGTCCGACTTCGAGGTCGACGAGTCCGGGATCGAGCGCGTCCATTCGACGAACGTCAGGGGCTTCGCGGCCCTCCCGGTGAAGGTGCAGGTGCGCTGATGCCACGATTCGAACCGAACCCGGAGCGCAGGCCCGCGGTGATCTCCGGCGCGTCCTCGGGGATCGGCACCGCCACCGCCTATGCGCTCGCCGAGCTCGGCCACCCGGTTGCGCTGGGCGCCAGGCGCGTCGCGGAGTGCGAGGCGATCGCGGAGAAGATCCGGCAGGGTGGCGGCGAGGCGTTCGCACACTTTCTCGACGTCACCGACGCCGCCTCGGTCGACGAGTTCGTCACGGCCGCCGAGGATGCCATGGGACCGACGGAGATCGTGCTCTCCGGCGCGGGCGACCTCGAGTTCGGTGCGGCCGACCAGATGGAGCCCGAGCGATTCCTGAAGCAGGTCGAGGTGCATCTGGTCGGTGCGCAACGGCTGGCGCACCGGATACTGCCCGGCATGCGCGAGCGGCGGCGCGGCGACTTCGTGCTGATCGGATCCGATTGCGCGGACCGTCCACGACCGCTGATGGGTGCCTACGACGCGGCCAAGGCGGGACTCGAGGCGATGGGGCGGCAGATGCGAATGGAGCTCGAGGGCACCGGAATCCGCGCCTCCATCGTCAGGCCGGGGCCGACGCTCACCGGGATGGGGATGGATTCCACCCCGGAGGTCATCGGCCCGCTCGCCGAATCCTGGAAGACCTGGGGGTTCGCCAGGCACGGCTACTTCCTGCGCGCCTCCGACATCGCCAACGCCGTCGTCGCGGTGGTGTCGGCGCCGCGCGGCGCGCACCTGGTGCTGGTCGAGGTCCAGCCGGAGGCGCCGCTGAGCGCCCGCGTCACCGAGAACCACCCCGACTCGACGGAGGCGAAGAGATGAGTCTGCGAGATCCCCAACGCGTGTCCGGCGGCGAGCACGAGCACGGCCACCTCGAGGAACTGCGCACCGATCCGATCGCGTTGATGCGCCGCGTGCGCGAGGAGTGCGGCGACGTCGGGACCTTCCGGCTCGCCGACCGAGAGGTGGTGTTGCTCTCCGGGGCCGAGGCCAACGAGTTCTTCTTCCGCTCGTCGGACGAGGACCTGGACCAGCAGGCCGCGTACCCCTTCATGAAGCCGATCTTCGGGGCGGGTGTGGTGTTCGACGCCAGCCCGGAGCGGCGCAAGGAGATGCTGCACAACCAGGCACTGCGCGGTGAGCAGATGAAGGGCCACGCCGCGACGATCGGCGCTGAGGTGGAGGCGATGGTCGCGGGCTGGGGCGACGAGGGGGAGATCGACCTGCTCGACTTCTTCGCCGAGCTGACCATCTACACCTCCTCGGCCTGCCTGATCGGCAAGAAGTTCCGCGACCAGCTCGACGATCGGTTCTCCAAGCTCTACCACGAGCTCGAACAGGGCACGGACGCACTCGCGTTCGTCGATCCGTACGCACCGATCGAGAGCTTCCGGCGCCGGGACGAGGCGCGACTGGCGCTCGTGGCACTGGTGCAGGAGATCATGACCGGACGGGTCGAGAACCCACCTCGGGGCAAGGACGACCGGGACATGCTCGACGTGCTGGTCTCGATCAAGGACGAGTCCGGTGCGGAGCGGTTCAGCGCCGACGAGATCACCGGCATCTTCATCTCGATGATGTTCGCGGGCCACCACACCACCTCCGGCACCGCGGCCTGGAGCCTGATCGAACTGCTGCGGCACCCGGACGCCATGAAACAGGTGGTCGGCGAGCTGGACGAGTTGTACTCGGACGGCGCCGACATCAGCTTTCATGCGCTGCGGCAGATCCCGGTGCTGGAGGCGGTGGTCAAGGAGACCCTGCGACTGCACCCGCCGCTGATCATCCTGCTGCGGCTGGCGCGCGACGACTTCGAGGTCGGTGGCTTCCGGATCGAGAAGGGCAACCTGGTTGCGGCGACTCCGGCGATCTCCAACAGGATCCCCGAGGACTTCCCGCGCCCGGACGACTTCGACCCGGGTCGCTACATCGATCCGAACCAGGAGGACATCGTCAACCGATGGACCTGGATCCCGTTCGGGGCAGGCAGGCACCGCTGCGTCGGGGCCGCCTTCGCGCAAATGCAGCTCAAGGCCATATTCTCGATCCTCTTGCGGGACTTCGAGTTCGAGATGGCACAGCCGTCGGAGTCGTACCGGAACGACCACAGCAAGATGGTCGTCCAGCTCGAGCAACCGTGCCGGGTCCGGTATCGCAGGCGGGGAACTCGATGAGGATCGAGGTCGACGCGGACCTGTGCCAGGGGCATGCCGCCTGCGAGATGGAGGCGCCCGAGGTCTTCTCCGTGCCCAAGCACGGAACCGTGCAGATCCTCGAGCCCGACCCGCCCCAGTCCATGCGCGCGAGTGTGGAGAACGCGGTGAAATTCTGCCCGACCCGCGCGCTGAGAATGACCGAATCCGAAGGAGACCAGTGATGTCCCAGTTCGATCGCGCGGAGCTCGACGAGATGGTCTCGCGATGGGTCGAGGAGAACAAGCGTTGCGAGGCAGCCGGTGACTGGAAGCCGTTGGCGCAGATGTACACCGAGGACGCTACCTACGGCTGGAACTACGGGCCGCAACAGGATTTCATGGCCGTCGGCCGCGACGAGATCCGTGACATTGCGCTCGGCCAGGAGATGTTCGGCCTCGAGGGTTGGCAGTACCCCTATCAGGAATTCGTCGTCGACGAGCGCAGCGGCAACGTCATCGGCCTCTGGAAGCAGGTCGCCGACGCCACCCGCGCCGACGGCAGCAACTACTCCGTCCACGGTATCGGTGGCAGCTGGTTCCGCTACGGCGGAGACTTCCAGTGGTCCTGGCAGCGTGACTTCTTCGACTTCGGCAACGTCTCGGCGCTGTTCATGGAGATGATCACCGACGGCGCGCTCTCGGACGGAATGAACGCTCGCATCCAGCGGTCGGTCTCGGGGGAGAAGCTCCCCGGCTGGTACCCGGCCGGCGGCGCCCCGGTTCCACTGTGGTGAGCGGGGTGGCGGTCACCGATTCGTTCGCGGCGCGCTCCCGCACCGATCTCGCGACACTGGTGCCAGAGCTCCTGCTCTGCGGGCAACTGATCGATCGCTCGGGAATGGCGCATCTGATCGTGGAGTTCGGGCGCGAGGGCATGGCGGCCGTCGCGATCGAGGAGTGGCAGGCGTCGAGCCCCTGGTACACGCGCAGGATGCAGAAGGCGCTGGGGTACGAGGGCGACGACGTGGTCACGATCTTCAAGGGACTACAGCTCGATATCGGGGCACCGCCCCAGTTCATGGACTTTCGGTACCGGGTCGACGATCCCGCGCACGGCGAGTTCTGGCTCGATCATTGTGGCGCCCTGATGGACGTCGAGCCGCTAGGTGACGAGTACGTGACGACGATGTGCCACGACATCGAGGACCCGACCTTCGATGCGACCGCGCTGGCCACCAACCCGCACGCACAGGTGCGGCCCATCCACCGCCCGCCGCGCCGACCGGCGGACCGGAAGCCGCACTGCGCGTGGACCGTCGTCATCGATCCGTCGCACGAGCCGCCCCAGATGACCGCGCACACCGAGCAGATCGGCCGTACCGCGGCCAACTCGGTTGAGCTGAGCCCCATCGACCGCACGGGGGAGGGCGCGCACGACTACTCGGGTCCCTTGCTCTCGGACGTCCGGTTCGCGGACTTCTCGCACTCGGCCCTGGTACGGATCGCGGAGGAGGTCTGCCTGCAACACCACCTGCTGGCGCTCGGCTTCCTCCTCGCGGTCCGCAAGCGGGCGGAGGAGGACAAGGCGCTCGAGATCACGCGCAAGCAACTCACCGGGATTGCGGGGGTGGCCGCGCAGCGGATCCGCGACGCGCTCGGACTGCCGCGTGACCTGGCAGGCCTGGCCGAGGTGCTGTCGGTGCATCCGCTGTTGAACCCGAAGCAGTACGTGGACAGCGACATCCGGCTCGGGGGCGGGCGGCTGGAGCTGTGGCTCGGTCGCGGCGGAGCTGCGGACGCCGACGGGGGCTGGCCTGCCCTGATCGACGGCGAGCACCTCGAGCCGCTGCAGGCATTGGTACGCGGGGTCGATCCCCGGTTCACCGTCCGCCTGCTCGCGGAGGACGTAGATGCACTCCTCGTCGAGGTGGTGACCGAGGACGAACCCGCGCCCGAATGCGTGGAGGTCGCCATCACCCGGGTCAGTACCGGGGCCGCATTCGCATTCACCGATCGTGGAATCCCCCTGCCGCTCACGGTGATCTGAGCTCCCAACGTTGGAAGGACTCGCATGGCATATACCTTCGCGGACCTGTTCGAGCATGCCGTCGACGCCATGGGCGACCGCGTCGCGGTGATGGCGGGTGACGGGCAGGTCACCTACCGGGAGCTCGACGAGCGGGCGAACCGGCTCGCCCACCACCTGCAGTCGGTCGGGCTGGGTGCGGGAGCGCACGTCGGCATCCAGATGCACAACTCGATCGAGACCATGGAGGCGGTGCTGGCGGCCTTCAAGATCCGGGCGGTGCCGCTGACCGTCAACTATCGCTACACGGCAGACGAATTGGCTTACCTCTACGACGACGCGGACCTGGACGCGGTGGTGTATCACCGCGGGTTCGGCGAGCGGGTAGCGGAGGTCGCGCCCGCGATGCCCCGGATCAGGCATCTCATCGAGGTGCCGGACGAGCTGGAACCGGCCGCCGTCGAGGCTCAGGTGCTCGTTCCCGGCGCGGTCCGATACGAGGAGGCGCTCGCCGCTGCGTCCCCCTCCCGAGGATTCGACGAACGCAGCGGCGACGACGTCTACATCCTGTACACCGGCGGCACCACCGGCAGGCCGAAGGGGGTGGTGTGGCGGCAGGAGGACATGTGGCGGGTCCTCGGCGGCGGCCTCGACTTCTTCACAGGGGAGCCGATCGCCGACGAGTACCAGCAGTCCCGCACCGGGGCGGCAGGCGAACAGATCCGGATGCTGATCCTGCCGCCACTGATCCACACCTCGGCGCTGATGCCGACGTTCACCGCGCTGCTGGCGGGCAATGCGGTGGTCTACGATGCGAAGTTCGATGCCGAACGGACCTGGCACCTGGTCGCCAGGCACCGGCCGACGGCGATGGTCATCACCGGCGACGCGATGGGTCGGCCGCTGGTCGAGGCCTACCGGAACGTCCACGCGGACACGTCGAGCCTGGCCGTGGTGGCCTCGGGGGCGGCGCTGTTCTCCGCGTCGGTCAAGGACGCGTTTTTCGAGGCCATCCCGAACCTGGTGATCTCGGACTCGGTGGGTTCGTCCGAAACCGGCTTCGGCGGTATCGGATTCGCCACGAAGGGTTTCGAGCAGCACGGCGGGCCGAAGGTGGGCTCGCACCGGCACACCGTGGTGGTCGACGACGAGAACCGTTTGCTCGCACCGGGATCCGGCGGGGAGGGGTGGCTGGCGAAGCTCGGCTACGTCCCGCTCGGCTACTACAACGACCTGGTCAAGTCGGCCGAGATCTTCCGCGAGATAAATGGGGCGCGTGCCGTGGTGACCGGCGACCGGGCCCGGATCGAGGACGACGGGTCGATCACGCTTCTCGGTCGCGGCAACATGGTGATCAACACCGGCGGCGAGAAGGTGTTCGCCGAGGAGGTCGAGGCGATCGTCAAGGCACACCCCGACGTGTACGACGCGATCGTGATCGGGGTGCCTGACGAACGCTGGGGCAACCGGGTGGCCACGGTGCTGTGTCCCCGCGCAGGCGCGCCCGACTTCGAGAGCCTCGAGAAGCACGCCCGCAGCCACCTCGCCGGATACAAGATCCCCCGAGCATTCTGGATCGCCGACGAGGTCGAGCGGACGCCGAGCGGCAAGCCGGACTACCGCTGGGCCAAAGACCACGCCGCCGGCCGCGCGCCCGATCACCGAATCGACTGACCCGCCCCGAAAGGCCTGCCATGACCGATCTGCACGTCCCGGCGCTCGACCTCCCGAAGGGCTTCGACGTCACCGATCCCAAGCTGTACGGCGAACGAGTGCCGCTCGCCGAGTTCGCGCAACTGCGCCGCTGTGCCCCGGTGTGGTGGAACGAGCAAGAACCGGGCACCGGCGGCTTCCACGACGGCGGCTGCTGGGTGGTCTCGCGACACGCCGATGTGCGCGACATCTCGCGCCGCCCCGAGCACTTCTCGAACCACGTCAACGGGTCGATCCCGCGGCACCAGGACGACATCTCCTCCGAGGAGCTGGAGGTGACCAAGCACGTCCTGATCAACAAGGACGCACCCGAGCACACCCAGCTGCGCAAACTGGTCTCGCGGCTGTTCACCCCGCGTGCGGTCGAGTCGATGCGGGCCGCCCTCGACGAGCGCGCGGACCTCATCACCCGCACCGCGGTGGCGAACCCGAGCGGGGATTTCGTCGCCGAGGTCGCCAGCGAACTCCCGATGCAGGCGATCTCGGAACTGATCGGGGTCCCGGAGGACGCCAGGAAACAACTCTTCGAGTGGTCCAACCAGATGACCGGATATGACGACGAGACCCTCGAGGGCGCGTCGCGGATGGCGTCGGCACAGATTCTCGGGTACGCCTACCAGCTCGCGGAGGCGCGCCGCACGGAGCCGCTCGAGGACATCATCTCCACGCTGGTGCACGCCGATGTGGACGGGGAGGCACTGACCCCCGAGCAGTTCGGCTTCTTCGTGATCATGCTCGCGGTTGCAGGCAATGAAACGACCCGAAACGCGACCACACTCGGCATGATGGCGTTCATGGAGCACCCCGAGCAGTGGGAGCTGTACAAACGTGAGCGTCCCCGCACGGCGGCGGACGAGATCATCCGCTGGGCTTCGCCGCTGACCTCGCTGCAGCGAACGGCACTGGTGGATACGGAAATCAGTGGAACCGCCATCAAGGCGGGACAGCGAGTGGTACTGCTGTACGGGTCAGCGAATTTCGACGAGGACGTGTTCGACAACCCACGCACCTTCGACATCACCAGAGATCCGAACCCGCACCTCGCCTTCGGTGGGACCGGGCCGCATTACTGCATCGGGGCCAATCTGGCCCGAATGGAACTGGATTTGATCTTCAACAAGATCGCAGACCACATGCCCGACATCTCGAAGCTCGGTGACCCTCGCCGCCTGCAGTCCGGATGGATCAACGGGATCACGAGCTTCGAGGTCGACTACGGAACCCGCGCGTCTGGGTGTCCCGTAGCGCACTGAGGGCGTGCACACGACAGGGGAGGGCTCGTGGCGAGTACGACGCTGAAGGGGCCGATGCGCGAGCTCGGCCACTTCTACCGGATGGGGGCGGATGTCGCGGTCGGGTTGGTGCGCACGCGATTCCAGCTCCAGGAGTTCCTGGAACAGAGCTGGATGATCGCGCGGGTGTCGATCGTGCCGACGGTGCTGGTCGCGGTGCCGTTCACCGTGCTGGTCAGCTTCACGCTCAATATCCTGCTCCGTGAGATCGGGGCGGCGGACCTCAGCGGGGCAGGCGCCGCCCTCGGCGCGGTCACCCAGGTCGGCCCGGTGGTGACCGTGCTGATCGTCGCGGGTGCCGGGGCCACCGCGATCTGTGCCGACCTCGGCTCGCGCACCATCCGCGAGGAGATCGATGCGATGGAGGTGCTCGGGATCGATCCGGTGACCCGGCTGGTGATCCCGCGAGTGGTGGCGTCGACGGTGGTCGCGCTGCTGCTCAACGGGCTGGTGTGCGTGATCGGCATCGCGGGCGGATTCGTGTTCTCGGTGTTCCTGCAGGGTGTCAACCCTGGCGCGTTCGCGGACGGCATCACGCTGCTGACCGGCCTGCCTGAGGTGGCGATCTCGATGGTGAAGGCGGCGCTGTTCGGCCTGCTGGCGGGGCTGGTCGCCTGCTACCGGGGGCTGACGGTGCGCGGCGGGCCCAAGGGCGTGGGGGAGGCGGTCAACGAGACCGTGGTCTACGCCTTCATGGCGCTCTTCGTGGTCAACACCATCGTGACCGCGGTCGGCATCCGGCTGACGGCGGGCTGACGCGATGGCATTGGCGACGACCGGCAAGTTCGGCCGTACCCGCAACCGGGCGGCAGGCCTGTCCCGGACCGTGGACGACATCGGCCGCCAGGCGGTGTTCTTCGTCCGCGCGCTCGCGCACGTGCCGTGGGCGCTGCGCAAGCATCCCAAGGAGGTGCTGCGGCTGATCGCCGAGATCAGTATGGGCACAGGAGCATTGGCCCTGATCGGTGGGACCGTGGCCGTGGTCGGGTTTCTCACCCTGGCCTCCGGCGGCACGATCGCGATCCAGGGTTTCAGCTCGCTGGGCAACATCGGGGTCGAGGCGCTGACCGGGTTCTTCTCCGCCTTCATCAACGTGCGGATCGCCGCGCCGGTGATCGCAGGCATCGGGCTGTCGGCCACCATCGGCGCCGGTTCGACGGCGCAGCTCGGCGCGATGCGGATCAGCGAGGAGATCGACGCGCTCGAATCGATGGCGATCAGTTCCGTTCCGTACGTGGTCAGTACCCGCGTGGTGGCGGGCATGATCTCGATCCTTCCGCTCTACTCGCTGGCGCTGGTCGCCTCGTTCCTGGCGGGCCGGTTCACCACCGTCGTGCTGTTCGGCCAGTCGTCTGGGCTCTACGACCACTACTTCTCGACCTTCCTAGACCCGATCGACGTCATGTGGTCGTTCGTGCAGGTCCTAGTGATGGCGATGCTGGTCATGCTGATCCACACCTATTACGGCTACCACGCGACGGGTGGGCCCTCCGGGGTCGGCACCGCGGTCGGTCGCGCGGTCCGGCTGTCGCTGATCTGCGTGGTCGCGGTGACCCTGCTCGTCTCGCTCGCCATCTACGGCGGGTCCGGCAACTTCAACCTGTCGGGATAGGGAGGCAGATGCGCACGAACGGGTACAAGCTGGCCGCACTCGCGCTGGTTGCCGCGATCGGGGGCGTCGTCGCGCTGGCCGTGGCGATGTTCGATCAGTCCTTCTCCGACCGGGTTCCTGTGACCGTCGTGGCCCAGCGCGCGGGCCTGGTGATGGATCCAGGCGCAAGGGTGAAGATGGCGGGCGTCACCGTCGGCACCGTCGATTCGATCACCCATTCCGGCGAGTCCACCGCGCTGCTGTCGCTGCTGATCGATCCCGATGCACTCGACGCGATCCCGGCGAATGTCGACGTGCAGGTCACGTCGAACACGGCGTTCGGAGCCAAGTACGTCAGCATGTCCGCGCCCGAGCAGCCCAGCACGGAGCGGCTCGCCGCGGGTTCGACCATCGATGCCTCACACGTGACGGTGGAGATGAACACGGTCTTCGAGAACCTGACCGAGGTGCTGCGCACCGTCCAGCCCGAGAAGCTGGACGCCACGCTGGCGGCCCTCGCGAGCGCGCTGCAGGGCCGTGGTGACCGGCTCGGTGTCGCACTCGGGCAGGCGGACTCGTCGCTTGTGGAGTTCGGGGCGGCCCGCGGCGCGCTCGACCAGGTGCTGACCGAGCTGCCGCCCGTGAGCGACACCTATGCCGCGGTTGCCCCGGACCTGATGCGTTCGCTCGGCGCCCTGACCACCACAGGGAACACCGTGGTGGACCGGCAGGCGGACCTGGACCTGTTACTGCTCGAGGTGACCGGGCTCGCGAACACCGGGGGAGAGGTATTGACACAGAACAGCAACGCAGCCGTCGACGTGGTCTCGCTGCTGCGCCCGACCGCGGTGCTCCTGGAGGAGTACTCGCCGGTGATCCCCTGCATGTTCACCGGACTGCAGGAGAGCAAGAAGATCGGCGACGGTGCGTACAACGGACAGCCGGGAATCAAGATGTCGATCGGCCTGATCGCGGGTACCGAGCCCTATCACTACCCGGACGACCTGCCCAAGGTCGCGGCGACCGGCGGCCCGCACTGCATGGGACTGCCACTGCGTGACCCGAACGTCAACGCGCACTTCCTGGTCACCGACATCGGAGTGAATCCCTTTGACCCGCAGCGTCAGCCGAATGGCGGCATGCCGAGCGGTGCGACAGCGAACCTGATGACCTACCTGTTCGGAACGGCGGTCCGATGAAGGTCCGCGGGTACACCGTCAAGTTCGGGATCTTCGTTCTGGTGATGTTGCTGGTGAACGCGGGACTGATCCTCGTGTTCGGCCAGTTGCGTGGCGGCGGCGCGAATTCGTACGGCGCCGAGTTCACCAGCGTGTCCGGTCTCAAGGCCGGCGACAAGGTGCGAATCGCTGGGGTGCCGGTTGGCGCGGTCAGCACGGTCGAGCTCGGTGAGAACCGGCGGGCCCAGGTGGAGTTCACGGTCGACGCAGGCAACACGGTGACCGTCGCGACCAGAGCGGCGGTGCGGTACCAGGACCTGGTCGGCAACCGGTACCTCGAGCTGCTCGACAGCCCGGGCACCGCCGAGCCACTCGTCGAGAGCGCGACCATCCCGGTCGAACGCACCGCGCCCGCACTGGATCTCGACGCGTTGCTCGGCGGCTTCAAGCCGCTTTTCCAGGCACTCGACCCGGACCAGGTGAACGCGCTGTCCATGTCGTTGCTGGAAGTGTTCCAGGGACAGTCGGGGACCGTCACGTCTGTGCTCGCGCACACGGGCTCGCTCACCAACACCCTGGCGGACCGTGACGAGCTGATCGGCCGCGTGATCGACAATCTCGATGGGGTGCTGAGCGAACTACGGGCTCGCGGTGGGCAGTTCAGCGGCACCCTGGACCACCTGCAGCAGCTGGTCAGCGGTCTGGACGCGGACCGCCAACTGATCGGCGCCGCGGTGACGAGCGTGAACACCGCCACCGGCACCTTCGCCGACCTGCTGACCGACACCCGGCCGAACATCGCGGGCACCCTTGCCGAGCTGAACACGAGCCTGGATCCACTGATCGAGCAGCAGGGTGAGCTGAACCGGATCGTGGAATCGATGCCCGCGAACTACCGGCAGCTCATCCGGGTCGGCGCGTACGGCTCGTTCTTCAACTTCTACCTGTGCGGGATCGCGATGAAGGTCGACGGTGCCGACGGCAGGCCGATCACGGTCGACCTGGTCGACCAGAAGACCGGAAGGTGTGCGCCGCGATGAGGAACATGGTGGAGAGCCACGCGGTGCGGGTCGGGGTGATCGGACTCGCCGTCACCGCGGCGGTGGTGCTGACCGCGTTGCAGTATCAGGACCTTCAGTTCCTGAAGTCCGGGGTGGGGTACAGCGCGGTGTTCGACGACGCCAGCGGGTTGGCCGTCGGCGACGAGGTCAACGCCGCGGGAGTGAAGATCGGCACGGTCGAGGAGATCGGTGTCGAGGGCGGGCGCGCCCTGGTCAGCTTCACCCTCGACGGATCGATCGGGATGGGGGAGAGCACCGCCGCCGCCATCACCACCATGTCGCTGCTCGGCAAGCGGGCGGTCACCCTCGATCTGGCGGACGACGGCCGGATGCCGGTGGGCGGCCAGATCTCGCTCGAACGCACCCGGTCGGCGTACTCCTTGCCGGATGTCCTGGGGGACCTGACCACAACCGTGGAGGACATCGACCTCGACCAGCTGTCGGCCTCGCTGGACGAGGTGGGGAAGGTGATGGCGGACAGTGCCCCGAACCTGCGGCCCGCCCTCGACGGCGTCAGCCGGATCTCCACCAGCCTCAGCAGCCGTGACGAGACCCTGCGGGCGCTGCTCGCCGACGCGAACAACGTGGCAGGACTGCTCGCCGAGCGTGGTCCACAGGTGAATTCTCTACTCGTGGACGGCAATGCCCTGCTCGGTGAGCTCGTCAGTCGCGAGGGCGCCCTGTCCGAGGTGATCACGAACGTCTCGGCGGTCTCGACACAGTTGAGCGGGCTGGTGCACGACAACGAGGCACAGTTGAGCCCGGTCCTCGACGAGCTCAATACCGTGGTGGGGATCTTGCAGAAGAATCGGGACAATCTGGCGCAGGGCATCGACGGGTTGGGAACCTATGTCGGCACCCTCGGCGACACCGTGGCCAGCGGCCCGTTCTACTACGCGTACATCCAGAACCTGATGCCCGCCCAGTACAACCAGCCGCTTATCAACGCGATGTTCGGGCTGCCGCCCGCCCCGCTGCCGATTCCGGAGGTCCGCTGATGATCACCTGGCGCAGGATGGCTGTGGGCGGGGTCGGCCTCGCAATGGCAGCCGCGGTCGCGGTGTCCGGTTACCTTGCGGTGGAACACTTCCGGCACTACCGGGTGACCGCCTACTTCACCTCCGTCACCGGCCTGTACGTCGGCGACGACGTGCGCGTGGTCGGGGTCGATGTCGGCAAGGTGACCGGGATCGACCCGGATGGCGACCGGATGCGGGTGCGACTCGAACTGGATCGCTCGGTGCCCGTGGCGGCGGACGCGAAGGCGGTGATCGTGGCGCAGTCCCTCGTCTCCGCGCGGTTCGTTCAGCTGACCCCGGCGGTGACAGAGGAGTCGGCACCGGCTCTGGCCGACGGCGCCGAGATCGGACTCGATCGCACCGCCGTCCCTGTCGAGTGGGACCGGGTCAAGCAGGAACTGGGCAGGGCGGCGGAGGCGTTGGGGCCGAACGGAGAAGATCGCGGTCCAGCGGCGAACCTGCTCGACGGGGCGGGAACCGCGTTGCAGGGCAACGGCGCCGCGTTGGGGGAGTCCGTGGTGGAGTTGTCGCGGGCGATGAGCACCCTCGCAGGCAGCGGCGGCGATCTGTTCGGCACGATCCGCGGTCTGCAGGCCTTCACCACCGCGCTGGCCGCCAGCAACGAGCAGATCGTGCAGTTCCAGGGCCGACTCGCGACCGTGACAGGGGTACTGGCCGAGAACCGAACGCAATTGGCGCCCGCGCTGGCACAGCTGGACACCGCGATCGCAGACGTGCAGCGTTTCGTCGCCCAGAACCGGGCCGGTCTGACCGAGCAGGTACGCACGCTCGCGGACGTGTCGCAGGTGTTGGTGGACAAGAAGGACGGCCTCGAGAAGGTGCTGCACCTGGGGCCGACCGCATTGTCGAACTACTACAACGTCTACCGGCCGGCACAGGGCGCGATGGTCGGGGTGCCCGCCTTCCAGAACATCGGCAACCCGATCGACCTGATCTGCGGCGGCATCGCAGGCCTGGCGAACGAGACGTCCGAGAAGGGCGCGGAACTGTGCGCCCAGCGCCTCGGTCCGCTGTTGAACACCGTCAGGGCCAACTACCCGGACCTGAGCCTCAATCCGACGCGTGCGCTCGGCGCCACCCCGGACCAGTTGGTGTACAGCGAACCGCAGTTGAAGCCGGCGGCGGCCGCCACGTCGATGCCTGCGCTGACCATGCCGACGGTCCCGGTGCCGCCGAATCTGGCCGAGCTGATGACACCAGGGAGGTCGATCCGATGACGAAGCGCGCGTGGGGGATCGGCGGCGCGATGGTGGCCGCCGCGACGCTGCTGTCCGGCTGCCAGTGGAGCGGGCTGAACTCGGTGGCCCTGCCCGGCGCGGCCGGACGGGGCGAGGGGAGCTACACAGTGGTGATCGAGATGCCCGACGTCACCACGATCAGCCCGAACTCGCCGGTGCTCGTCGATGACGTCACGGTCGGCAGCATCAGCGCCATCGAGACGCAGAACTGGCATGCGAGAGTGACCGTGTCGCTGGAGGATTCGGTGCAGCTCCCGGCCAATGCGACCGCGAAGATCGGCCAGACCAGCCTGCTCGGCTCCAAGCACATCGCGCTGGCGGCGCCGACCGATGTCGCACCGGAGGGCAGGCTCGAAGAAGGGTCCGTGATCCCGCTGGCCTCGGCGGGGGTGTACCCGACCACCGAGGAGGCGCTGACCGCGCTGTCGGTCGTCCTCAACGGCGGCGGGCTCGCCCAGGTGCAGACCATCACCACCGAACTGAACAAGGCGCTCGACGGCAGGCAGGACGCGGTGCGGGATCTGCTGCCGCAGCTGGACTCGCTCACCGAGATCCTGGACCGGCAGCGGGACGCGATGGTGACCACGATGGCGAACCTGGACCTGTTCGCGGGCGAGATCAGCTCTCAGCGAGACGTTCTCGGTCAGGCCATCGAGACCCTTGACCCGGCGATGGCGGTGCTGGCCGCGCAGCGCGCCGACCTGACGGCGGCCCTCGACGCGGTCGGGAGATTCGGCGACGTGGGGACCGATCTCGTGAACAGGAGCCGCGAGGATCTCAAGGCCGATCTCGCGGCACTGGAGCCGACCCTGGCCAAGGTCGTCGAGGCGGGACCGGACCTGATCAACAACCTGGGCAACCTCAGCACCTTCCCGTTCCCGCAGACGGCGATCGACCAGGGTATGCGCGGCGACTACACGAATCTGTGGGCATTGATGGACCTGACCTCGGACCGGTTGCGGACCGGCCTCGGCTTCGGCACGCCGTTCGGTCCGCCCCCGTCCGTGTCCGGCGGGAAGGCCACCAACCCGATGACCGCGCCGCTCACGGCCGCGGCAGGCCAGCAGGGGAGCGGTCGATGATCCTGACGCGAATGGTCCGCACGCAGTTGACGATCTTCGCGGTCATCGCGGTGATCGGCATGACCGCGGCCGCTGTCTCCTACCTGAGGATCCCGACCGCGCTCGGTATCGGCCGCTACACGGTGACCGTGGAACTGCCGAATGCCGGTGGCCTGTACCGCAACGCGAACGTCGCCTACCGCGGTGACACCGTCGGCCGGGTGCGGGAGGTGCGACTCGACCCGGACAGTGTGCGCGCCGAGCTGACGCTGGAGAGCGCGGTGCCGGTGCCCAGCAGCGACCTCACGGTCGCGGTGCGCAGCGTGTCCGCGATCGGTGAGCAGTACGTGGACCTGCAGCCGACCGGCACCGAGGGGCCGTTCCTCGCCGATGGCGACGTCATCGCGGCCACCCGAGTAACGGTGCCGCAGGAGATCGGCCCGGTTCTCGACCAGGCGAAGGCGATGCTGGAATCGGTTCCGCAGGACAAGTTGCGCGCGGTGATCGACGAATCCGCTGCCGCCTTCGCGGGTCGGGCGCCGGACCTCGCGCGGCTGCTGGACTCGACCACCTCGTTCGTCGACCAGGCGTCGGCGGCGACCACTCCCGCGACCACACTGGTTCAGCAACTCGCCCCGCTGCTCGAGACCCAGGTGGTGACCGGCGATCAGATCCGGCAGTGGACCACGAATGTGGCGCACCTGAGCGGTCAGTTGGCGACCGCCGACGGGTCGGTGCGCGGCGTGCTCGACAAGGGCCCGGGGTTCGCGGACGAGGCCGATGCGCTGTTCCAGGACCTGCGTCCGACTCTGCCGCTGCTGCTGGCGAATCTGACCAGCACCGAGCAGGTCGCGGTCACGTACAACGCGTCCCTCGAACAGGTCCTGGTGATCCTGCCCCCACTCATCGCGGCCCAGGAGACGGTGGTGCAGCGCGGCCAGGCGGACGGTGCCGCCAACGTCAACTTCCACCTGGAGGCCCAGGACCCGGCGGCCTGCTCGACCGGGTACCTGCCCGCCTCGGAGCGTCGTGATCCCAACCAGATGAGCGTCCCCGACACACCAGCGGACCTCTACTGCAAGGTGCCGCAGGACTCGATCTTCGCGGTACGCGGTTCCAGGAACATCCCGTGCACGGAGGTGCCAGGCAAGCGGGCGCCCAACCCCCAGATCTGCCGCAGCCCGGAGCCTTTCGTCCCGAGCGGGACCAATGCGCCGGACGAGCTGTACACGGGCCCAGCGGGTACCCGACACACCGACCTCGCCCCCGCGTCGGCGCCCGCAGAGGGGGCACCGGGATGGCAGCAGCTGCTGACGGGACCGCGGCCGTGACCGAGGTCGAGACGGAGGTCCCCGACTCGCCCGTGGTGGATGACGACACCCGTTCGTGGTCGGGTAGACGTCGAATCCTGTTGTCCGCGTTGGCCGGCGCGGCGGCGATTGCCGTGGTGGCCTGCGCTGTCGCGGCGACAACCACCTATCTCGGCGATCGCTCGCGCGAGTCGCACCGTGAGGCGCTGGTCGAGGCCGCCCACGACGGGGTGCTGGCACTGATCGACGTGCACACCGGCAGCACGGACGACGATCTGGCGCAGCTGCGTGAGCGGAGCACCGGTGCGTTCGCACAGGAGCTCGGAGACAGTTCCGACGGACTCGCGGCGTCGATCCGGGACGCGGCGGTGAACTCCGACGGGCGGATCGACTCGGCCGCGCTGGTGAGCGAGTCGGGAGAATCGGGCGTGGTGATCGTGGCCGCGTCGGCACAGGTCGGCAACGCGGACAGTCCGACCGCGACGCCGCGCAGCTATCGGCTGCGGGTGACGATCGACGAGGTCGACGGCCGGCTGCTGATGTCGGGTGTGGAGTTCGTGCCGTGAGCCGGCGGACGCGGCGGGTCGCGGCCGCAGGGGCCGTTCTGGTGCTCCTCGCATCGCTGCTCGTGACGGTGGCACTGATGTGGACCAACCGGACGGCGGCGGAACGGGACTCGGCCCGCGGCGAGGCGCTTGCCGCGGCACCGGAGCGAATCGAGGCCCTGCTCAGCTACGACGTCGCGACGGTGGAAACCGACCTCGACGACGCGGCGCGCGGCACCACAGGGACATTCGCGGAGGGGTTTCGCGACTTCGCGGACAACACGGTCGCCCCGAAGTCGAAGAGCGAGGGCATCAGCACCAGGGCGCGGATCGCGGAAACCGGCTATCTCGGCGGGGCAGCGGATCATGTGCGACTGCTCGCCTTCATCGACCAGATCACCACCAGCACCCGGTCACCCGCGCCGACCTCGACGTCGAGTCGGGTGATCGTGACGATGGAGCGCGTCGGCGACGAGTGGTTGATCGCCGAGATGACCCCGATCTGATCGGTGGGTCGACCGCGGCGCGACGTCGACGGTGACAGGATCGAGGGGTGGATCTTGACGATGTCACCGACGAGCTCTACGCCCTCGACCCCGCCGAGTTCGTCGAGAACCGGACGGCGCGCGCCGCTCGGGCCCGCGAGGGTGGGGACCGGGCGCTCGCGACCGCGATCACCGCGCTGCGGAAGCCGACGACGGTCGGATGGGTGGTGAATCTCCTTGCCCGCGAGTCGCCGGACGAGGTCGCGGCGCTTCTCCGATTGGGTGAGGAGTTGCGCGACGCCCAGCGGCAGTTGTCCGGCGAGGACCTGCGGCAGCTGTCCTCGCAGCGGCAGCAGGTCGTTCGCGCGCTCACCCGGCGGGCCGGCCGGCTCGCGGCTCAGCGCGGGCGGAAGGTCGGCGACGGTGCGCTCAGGGAGGTGGGGCAGACGTTGCACGCGGCGCTCGCGGATCCCGAGGTTGCGGACCGGGTTCGTGCGGGCCGCGTGGTCGCGGCGGCCAGCTACAGCGGGTTCGGGCCTGCGGGGCTGAGTGTGGTGGCCGAGCAAGCGCCGGTGGCAACGGAAGCGCAGCCGCAGGCGGTGGCGGAAGCGCAGGCCGAGGTGGAGCCAGACGTGCTGGCAGGCGCCCGAGCCGAGCTCGCCGAGGCGACCGCGGACCTCGAGCAGGCGACCGCGGCCGCCGAGCGCGCACGGGCGGAACTCGATCGCGCATCGGAGGGTGCGGCGGGGATCGACGTCCGGATCGCCGCGCTCAGGGGCGAACTCGAGCGCGCCGAACAGGAACGGCAGTTCGCGCGCAGTGCGAAGACTGCGGCGGCCGAGTCCGCCGAGCGGAGCGAGGGCGACCTCCTCGGCGCCCGGCGGCGTCTTGAGGCGGCCGAGCGGCGACTCGGCGAGCTCGGGTAGGTGCTGATCCTCAGCGCCGCAGTTCCGCCTCCTGGTCCAGCCGTCCCAGCTTGTGCGGGTTGCGGATTGCGTACACACGGGTGATGAGGCCGTCCTCGACCACCAGACTCACGGCGGTGGCCTCGCCACCGACGTCGATCCGAACTCCCGGCATGCCGTTGAAGCACGTCGGCGTGGTCATGAAGTCCGGGAACTTTGCCGCGCGGGCCAGGAACGTCGCCACCCGCAGGGCCCCGACGATGGGCTTCCGCGCGGCCGTCGCGATGCCGCCGCCATCCGCGATCACCACCACGTCCGGGGCGATCACCTCCATCAGTCCCTGTACGTCACCGGTGGAGAGGGCGGCCATCAGCTTCTCCACGGCTTCCTGCTGTTGAGCCCGGTCCACCTGCATCCGCGGCCGCCGCGCGGCGACGTGTTCGCGGGCACGGTGCGCGATCTGCCGGACCGCGGCAGGCGTCTTGCCCACCACCTCGGCGATCTCCTGGTACGGCGTCTCGAACACCTCGTGCAACACGAACACCGCCCGCTCGACCGGGCCGAGGGTCTCGAGCACGGTGAGCATCGCGATCGAGACGTTCTCGGCGAGTTCGACGTCCTCGGCCACATCGGGACTGGTGAGCAGCGGTTCGGGCAGCCATTCCCCGATGTACTCCTCCCGGCGGCGCGACACCGACCGGAGCCGGTTCAGAGCCTGCCGGGTGACGATCCGAACCAGATAGGCGCGCGGCTCGTGAACCTCGGCCCGGTCGACGTCGGCCCACCGTAGCCAGGTCTCCTGGACGACGTCCTCGGCATCGGCGGCGGAACCGAGCATCTCGTAAGCGACGGTGAAGAGCAGGCCGCGGTGGGTGACGAACGGGTCGTCGGTCATGTCGTCGAGCGTACGGCGAGCGGCTTCAGGCCACAGGACGCCGAGAATCCCTGCGATTCGATGCCGAACGCGGTGTTGGTGCGGGTCATGAGGTTCGCCACCGCGATGAACGAGGTCAACTCCACCAGAGCGGGTGCACCGATCTGATCGAGCAGCCCCGCCGACATCTCGTCGGTCACCGTCGGCGGGGTCTGGGTCACCGCCTCGGCGTACTCCATGACGTCGCGCTCCAACGGCGTGAACACGTCCGACTCGCGCCACCTCGGCACCTCGCGCGCCTTGGTCAGATCGAGGCCGTCGTTGTTGGCTTGGAAGTAGCCGAAGTCCAGGCAGAAGCTGCAGCCGACCATGCTGGCCACCGCCATGTGCGCGAACGACTTCAGGTTCAGGTCGCACTGATCCCACTTCTGCACCTTGCGGCCGACTGTGAAGCTGAAGTTCAACACCTTGCGGTTGTGCCACGCCACCTCGACCGGCTCGGCCACGTCGCCGAGCATCTTGCGGGACATCCGCTTGACGATCGCGCCGTAGATGCCGGTCAGCTCGGCTTTCGGGATCCTCGTAGTCATCATTCCTCCTCCGGTTACTTGCTCTCGGCATGAAGACACCGGCCACGGATCGAATGTGACACCCGGGCGGGCAGTGTCCTCGGGTTTGTGTCGGTGGCCCCGGGTAGACTCGTACACATGTTCGATACCGGGGGGTTTCGAGGTGGGGCCGCGGGCGAGGGTGCCCGCGCCGACGAACCCGGTGTGGATTTCGAGGACGGTGCTGCGGCGTTGTCGGCGTTGCGGGAGTTCGGGCGGGCGGAGAACATCGCGGCGGCGCACAAGGTGCTGACCGCGGCGCGTTTCGCGCGGCGGCAGTTCGCCCACGAGGTGGATCTGTTCGGGGAGGAGTTCGCTTATCGGGCGGGGCGGTCCGCGGAGATGGAGACCGCGCTGGCGTTGGGTGTGAGTGCGTGCACGGCGGAACGGTTTGTGGCGGTGGGCAATGCGCTGGATCTGCGGCTGCCGCAGATCCGTGCGGTGTTCGTGTCGGGGCGGGTGGACTTTCCGCGGGTGTTCGCGATCGTCGATGCTGTTGCGGAGATCTCCGATGCGACGCTTGCCCGGATGGAAGGTCATTTGGCTGATGCCGCTTTGTATTTGACGCCGAGGAAGTTGACGGCGGAGGTGATGCGGGAGTTGATCCGCATCAACCCGGTCGAGGCAGAGGAGTTGCGCAAGCGGCGGGAGCGGCACTCTCGGCGGGTGTCGGTGACCGCGGATCTGCACGGCATGGCGCAGGTGTACGCGACGTTGACCGCGGCGGAGGGTCGGACCCTCGACAGTCTCATTCAGGAGATGGCGGGCACCGTGTGCCGGGAGGACCCGCGGACGGTCGACAATCTGCGCACCGATGCGTTCATGGCGTTGGTGCACGGCGAGAGCTATCTGCACTGCCAGTGCGGACGTGACGACTGCCGCACGGCGCATTTGCCGCGGCCGGAGCGGCCGAAGCCGGAGGTCCACATCCATATCGACCTCGACACACTGCTGCGGCTGGCCGACAACCCCAGCCACCTCGAAGGCCACGGCCCGATCGATCCGGAGTTGGCGCGGTTGCTGGCGGGTGATGCGACGTGGCAGGCGGTGATCACCGATGCCCGGCGCCTCGATGCGGAGCGAAAGGCCGTTGTCGGCAACGAGATCGACAGCGACAGTGTCAGGGACCGCGAAGGCGATCCTGCCCGTGATGCCGAGGCCGACTGCGGGTCCGACGGTTGCTGCGGCACTGGCCTCGGCAACGGCGTCGACTCAGAGGAGCTTGGCGAGACTGACTGCGACTGCGACTGCGAGGGTGGAGGGGTCGAGGGGGAGGGCTCCGAACCGCCACGCGGCCGGCAGGGTACCCAGGCTTGGAGCGGTGGCCCGGCAGATGCCGATCCGACGGATTGCGCGAACGGCGATCCGACGCGAGAACCGAAGGGCGACATTTGTTCAGGGGACAGCTCTGCCCACGCCTCATCGCCAGGCGTCCCGGCCCGCTACCGACTTCGACGCAGGGCCGCCGGGCAACTGCCTCCGCGGCATGACCCACCGAATCGATCCCCGGATTCGAGCTCTCGTGGTCCTCGGGTCACTGACGTCCTCGACGCGATCGCCGCGAACCCGGGCCTGCTCGACGGGCAGTTCCCCGACGGGCACGGCGGCTACGACCACCCACCCCGCGGCGCCCTGACCTACCGGCCCAGCAACGCCGTCCGCGCCGCCGTCTTCGACAAGTACGACACCTGCACCTTCCCCGGCTGCACCGTCAAGGCCCGCGACTGCCAGTTCGACCACATCGTCGAATTCGACCCCGACAACCCCCACGCAGGCGGCTGGACCGTGGAAAGCAACGGCGAACCCGCGTGCACCCGACACCACCAAGCCAAGACGGACCGTCTCTTCCGCGTCGTCCGACTCGAGGGCGATGTCATCGTCTGGATCGGCGCACACGGCACCATCGGCATCACCGCGCCGCTGCCCGTCGAACAGCGACCCAGCGCCCGCGTCAAGAAGCCTGCAACTCGACCGACCGTGAAGCCGGCAACCGCGTCACCGCCACCCGAACCACCCGACCTCGGGATCTACGAACCGACCTGGTGGGAAACCCACATGCAGCCCACGGACCTACCCCCGACGCTCCCGGAGCTGGCCACCATCACCGACCCCAGCCACCTCGCCCGGTGCGCACAGCTGCGCACCCACCACGCCGAACACCTCGCGATCCTGGGTGAACGCCACCGCCACCAGCCCCCACCGTTCTGAGGGGTGAGGTTGTTCCGCCCCTGTGGTGATGGTTCGGCGCGCCCCGCGCGGGCCATTATTGACTGGTTCCAATGAGGAAAAATCCGGGCGGTGCCACCCCAGGTGTAAGAAACTCCACCCTCAGGTCGATATAGCGAGTACTTGGGTAGCTGGCTCCTTATCACCGCAAATAGCAGATTGGTATGTACCCGCAGAAGAGAGCGGACCAGGTCGAATCCAGGTACGGAGGACGCAATGTTGAGCACGCCGAGCGCACGAGATCATTCCGGTCGTCGCATCACGGTGCTCGCAGACGACGGCGTCCCCCTCGCCGTCCAGGAGTTCGGCCGGGTGGACGCCCCCATCACCGCCGTGTTCGTGCACGGTCACTGCCTGCGCACCGAATCGTGGTCCTTCCTCCGTGAGTACCTGTCCTACTCCTGGGGCGCCGACGTCCGCATGGTCTTCTACGACCACCGCGGGCACGGCGACTCCGGACACGGCCCCGTCGACACCTACACGATCGACCAACTCGGTCACGATCTGGACGCTGTCATCCGCACGGTGGTACCCGAGGGCCCGGTGGTGCTGATCGGCCACTCGATGGGCGGAATGACGGCCCTGGCCTACGCGCGGCAGTACCCGGACTCCATCGGCTCGCGGATCGTCGGGATGGCGCTCATCGCATCGGCCGCCAACGGACTCACGGAGGCCGGTCTCGGCCGGCTGCTGCACTCCCCGGTGGTGTCCGCCTTCCGAAAGGCCGTGCGCCGGGCGCCGCGGATGATGCAGGGCTCCAAGCAGCTCAGCCGCATGCTGTGCGCAGGAATCGTCCGAGTGATCGGGTGCGGCACCCGCGGGGTGGACTCGCGGGTAGTCGCGCTCGCGGCCGCGATGGTCAACGACACCTCGGTGGTCACGATGTCCAGCTTCCTGGAATCACTGATCGGCTTCGACGAGTCGGAGTCGCTGTCCTCCCTGGTCGGGATCCCCTCGTTGGTCCTGTGCGGCGACGCCGACGTGATGACCCCGTTCGAGCACTCCGCGGCCATCGCGTCCCGGCTGCCTGCCTCCGAGCTCGTTCGCATCAGCGGGGCCGGCCACTCGGTGATCCTGGAACGCGCGGCCGAGGTCGCGCACGCGGTGGCTGCGCTCGTCGCCCGCGCAGGTCACGGCGGGTCGGCTACCTCGGCGGACAAGGGGATCCTCGCCGACGCCGGCTGATCACAGGTCGCGTTCGTTGATGATGCCGCTCTGCATGGCCAGCTCGGCCAGCCGCACCCGCTTCTGGTTCTGAGGGAGGTCCTCGACATCGAACTTGGCGAACAGTGCGCGTAGGTGCGTCTTGATCGCATCGACGCTGAGGAACAGCTCCGCCGCGATCTGCTGGTTCGACGCCGGATTGGCGAACGTCGCCCCGTGCTTGTACGGCCTGCACAAGCCGGTCAGCACCGCGCGTTGCGTTTCGGTCAACGACCGCACGTTCGGCATGTTCGCGGCGACCATGGTCGCGTCGTCGATCGCACCGCCGAACTCGTTGTAGGTCAACAGAGTTCCGCCGATTCGGATGCTGTCACCCTGACGGAGTCGTCGGCGTCCGGTGATCCGCTCACCGTTGACGAAGGTGCCGTTGCGGGACATGCCGTCGTCGACGACGGTCCAGTGGCTGCCCACGCATTCGATCACCGCGTGCAACCGCGACACCTCCTCGTCGGCGGTCAACGGCAGCCCGGAATCGGGTGAGCGTCCGACGGTCAGGCGTGGGTTATCGGGGGAGAGGTCCAGCTTGTGCTGTCGACCTTCCCTGTCTGAGTAGATCAGGCGAGACTCAGCTGCTCGGTCCACGACAACCCCAGGGCACGGTTCCATCGTGCCCTCCGGAGGTGCGCGCAGCAAGATCGAATTCTCGATAGGTGCGGTAAGGAACAACCTTGATCGCCTTGACGCCCACGTCGACCTAGTCGAATACTTTTTCGTGAGGGTCGAATCGGGAAACTCGCCGCTGACCGCGCACAGGGGCTTCGGCGTATCGTGAAAGACCTGCGTCAAAGGTGGTTGTGATGAACGCGTACGTGCAGGCCGGCAGACCCGCCGGCGCGGCGCCCGCCTATTCGAGCGGCGGGCGACAGACGCGCATCACGCCCCCGCGTCGGCCCCGTCCGGGGACCGAGCCAGTGGCCGGGGATCGATGTTCGCACGACGCCGCGATGGGCGTCGGAGGGAGCTGAGGCGCCCATGGTCACCCCGCAGCATGCTCACACACAGGATTTCTGGTGATGATCTGATGACGCCCTGACCAAGGTAGAGGCATCAACTCTCTTGTGGCACAGCTGTTTCAGTCGTCGGGTTCGGCCGCACGGGTTTCGGGAAGGGTGGGCGTCACCACCCCTTGGGTTGGTTTCGGCGCCCGCGTCGATGAATCAGGGTTGTAGGTGTTCACAACAGGGAGTTCGGCACATCGGCGGACTTCCGACACCAGACGACAATCAGGAGGAATCATGCTCGGACTTGTAATCGGACTCGGCGGCGCGGCGCTCAGTATCGGGCTCGGACTCGGACTCGGAGCGATCGGGCTCGGGCTCGGGCTGTTGCTCAGCGACGCGACGATCAAGCACGACGTCACAGAACTCACGGACTGAACCGAGGCGATTCGGTGACCGAAGCCATGAAAGCGAGCACCGAGCGCGCGCAGGACGCCCCTGGCCAGTGGGTGGACACCGGCCGGGGGCGAGCGCGTGCGCGCCTTTCCGCCCGAACCAGGCACCCGCTGGCCTGGCTGAACTCGGCGCTGAGCCGCCGGCGCGGGGTCCAGACCGACCGGTCCGTGCCTGCCGGCGCCGACGAGGTTCTGCAACGCCTCGCCGAGATGCCGCTCAGCGTGTGGACCTACGGGTTCGATCACCCGTCGGTGCGCCACATGGGTCCGATGGCACAGGACTTCGCCGCGGCATTCGCGTTGGGATCCACGGACCGGCGGATCTCCGTCGCCGACGCGAACGGGGTGTGCATGGCCGCCATCCAGGCACTTCATCGGCGCCTCGTCGAACTCGAGACCGAGGTGGCGCAGCTGCGCTCGGCCCGTGAGGAACTCTGAAAGGGGCCCGCGGTGGCTACCAACATTCCGGCCGGAGCGTTTCCCCTCTCCTCGGCGCAACGTGCCATGTGGTTCGCCCAGCAGCTCACCCCGACGGTCCCGATCACCATTGCCCAGTTCATCGAGTTGCACGGGGACCTCGATTTCGAGGTGCTGCACCAGGCGGCGAAGACCGCGGCACACGAGTTCCAGTCGCCCTATCTCCGGGTGATCGAGGTCGACGGTGAACCGTTCCAACTCGTCGACGAATCCATCGGCCTACCGCTCGGTTTCGTGGACTTCCGCGGCGAGGACGATCCGGCCGCGGCGGCCGAGGAGTGGATGCACCGGGACTATGCGACCCCGGTGAACCTCGCGACCGACCGCCTGTTCGACATCACCGTCCTGCAGGTCGGCGACCGGGACTACCTCTGGTACAGCCGGATTCACCACGTCGCGCTCGACGGCTACGGCGGGGCGACCGTGATGAACCGGATCGCCGCGCTGTACACCGCCGCGGTGGAGGGCGAGGACGCCGGTCCGGCCAAGTGCTCTCCGTTGACGGATCTGTACGAACTCGACATGAAGTACCGGACGTCCAGCCGGTTCGAGTCGGACCGCAGGTACTGGGCCGATCGGATCCGCGGAATCGAGGAGGGCTCGAGCCTGGTGGCGGATGTGGCGCCCGCCGCCGCACGCAGCATGCTCGCGAGCGCGCCCCTGACCGACGACGCCGTCCGGTTGCTCGAGGACTCCGACCTCCGGCGCGGCGCGACGGCGGCGGCCGTGGTGATCGCGGGATTCGCCTGCTATCTGTCCCAGATGACCGGCTCCGAGGAAGTCCTGGTCAACATCCCCGTTTCGGCGCGAACCACCTCCGTTCTGCACCGATCCGGCGGGATGCTGGTCAACGTGGTGCCGCTGCGGCTGAGCGTGCGACCGGGCGACACCGTCGCCGAGTTGGTGCAGCGGGTCAATCTCGAGTTGATGGGTGCGCTGCGGCACCAGCGTTGCAGCCTCGAGGACATCCGCAGGGATGCCGGGCGCAGCGGCGAACGGTCGCTGCACGCCCCGATGGTCAACGTGATGTTGTTCAGTCAACAGGTCACGCTCGGCTCCGTCGTAGGCGAGAACCGCATCATGACCTCGGGCCCGGTCGACGACCTGTTGGTCAACATCTATCAGAGCGGCAGTCCGCCGAGCACCGTCATCGACTTCCGGGGTAACCCGAACCTCTACGAGGGCGACGATCTGCGATCGCGGCACCACGCCTTCGTCGAGATGCTGGAGGGTTTCGTCGCGGCCGATCCCGACACCAGGCTGATGGAGATCCACGCCAGGAGCTTCCGGATGGGCGGGCGCAAGCACAAGGCTGCGTCGCTGCTGGCCCACTGGTCGCGAGTCCTCTCCGGGATACCCGAGGTGCTGTCGCTGCCTACGGATCGACCCCGCCCGATAGTGCTCTCGGACCGACGCCATCGTGTGGAGTTCGACATCGGTGCCCACCTCCAGGAGCGGTTGATCTCGTTGACCCGGGATCGGAGCTCGAGCGTGTTCACCGCGGTGCACGCCGTGCTGGGGGTGCTGCTGAGCAGGCTCGGCGACACAGACGACGTGGCCATCGGCACCCCGGTCACGGTCCGCGCCGCGACCGTGGACGGCACCGTCGAGTCCTCCGACAACACGGTGGTCCTGCGCACGCGGGTCGACGGCGGCGATTCGTTCGGCAAACTCCTGCACGAGGCGTGCCTCGGCGAGCTCAGCGCCTTCAACCATGCCGAGCAGTCGTTCGAGCGTCTCGTCGAGACGGTCTGTCCGGTCCGCTCGACGGCCTATGCGCCCCTGGTCCAGGTTTTGCTCGAGGTGCGCAATACGCGGCGACCACATCTCGAACTCCCGGGGCTCACAGTCGAATCGGCCGAGGCCGACGGTATCGCCGGTGAGGTGGATCTGGTCCTGACCATCGCCGAGCGGCATGACGCGGACGGCGCCCTTGCGGGCATGTCGGCCGCGTTCACCTACGCCACCGACCTGTTTGATCCGGACACCGCCATGGGCTTCGCGACCCGGTTCGTCCGGATACTCGATGCCGCGACCGCGGATCCGTCGATCGCGGTGGGGGACATAGAACTACTCGACTCCGACGAACGCGACGCCCTGGCGCCGGTGTTCGGGGGCCAGGAGGTGCCGCCGCGGACGTTGCCTGAGCTGTTCGCCGACGCCGCGCACATCGACCCCGATTCGGCGGCACTCGTGTTCCAGGACGTGATCCTGACCTACCGCGAGCTCGACGAGCGCTCGAATCGGCTGGCGCGGATGCTGATCGATCGGGGAGCGGGCCCGGAATCGATAGTGGCGCTGGGGATGGCCCGGTCCGTCGAGTCCGTGCTGTCGGTGTGGGCGGTGGCCAAGGCGGGCGCCGCGTTCGTGCCGGTCGACCCGAACTATCCGGCCGAGCGCATCGAGCACATGCTCGTTGATTCCGGTGCCGCCCTCGGCCTGACCGTGGACGAACGCAGGAACCGACTCCCCGGCGCGGTGCCGTGGCTGGTGCTCGACACACCCGGCCTGGAGGAGGAGCTGGAGCGCTACTCGCCAGCGCGGGTCACGGACGAGGATCGTCGCGCCCCGCTGCTGCTCACCCACCCGGCCTACCTGATCTACACCTCGGGCTCGACGGGTGTGCCCAAGGGCGTGGTGCTGAGCCACCGAGGACTCGCCAGCCTCGCGGCCGAGGAGCGTGACCGTTTCGCCGTGACCCCGGCCTCGCGAACCCTGCACTTCTCGTCGCCGAGTTTCGACGCGTCCGTCCTCGAATTGCTGATGGCCTTCGGCGCGGGCGCGACGATGGTGGTCGCCCCGCCGACCGTGTACGGCGGCGCGGAACTGGCCGAACTACTCGGCCGACGCCGGGTCACCCATGCCTTCGTCACCCCGGCCGCGCTGGCCTCCGTTGACCCCGCAGGCCTCGACGACATCGAGTGCCTCATCACCGGCGGCGACACCTGCCCGCCGGAACTGGTGCAGCAGTGGGCGCCCGGCCATCGGATGTTCAACGCGTACGGACCCACCGAGACGACGATCGTCTCGTCCATCAGCAACCGGATGACCCCCGGTGAACAGGTCACCATCGGCAGGCCCCCGCTCGGATGCGGTGAGGTGGTGCTCGACAGCCGACTGCACCCGGTGCCCGCGGGGGTGCCCGGTGAGCTCTATGTCACCGGCACCGGTCTCGCCCGTGGCTATCACCGGCGGCCGGTGCCGACGGCGGACCGCTTCGTGGCCAGCCCGTTCGGTGAGCCCGGCACCCGGATGTACCGAACGGGAGACCTCGCGCGCTGGACGAAGACCGAGGACGGGCACGGCCACACCCTCGAGTACCTCGGACGCAGCGACTTCCAGGTGAAGATCAGGGGCTTCCGGATCGAGCTCGGCGAGATCGACGCCACGCTGACCACACACCCCGACGTCAGCTTCGCCGCCACCGTCGGTCACCCCGGCCCGTTCGGGGACACCGTGCTGGTGTCGTACGTGCACCCAACCAACGACGCCGCGATCGCCGCCGCCGAGCTGACCGCGCACCTGGCTGCCCGGCTGCCGGGGCACATGGTGCCGTCCAGCATCGTCCTGCTCGACGAGATCCCGATGACGCCCGCGGGGAAGTTCGATCGGAAGGCGCTGCCCGCACCGGACTTCGTCACCTCGACCGCTGAGTTCCTGGCCCCGGAAACCCACAGCGAAGAGGCGGTCGCCGGGGTCTTCGCCACGGTTCTCAGCGTCGAGCGGATCAGTACCAGGGACAGCTTCTTCGACCTCGGTGGCAACTCGCTGATCGCGACCCGGGTCGTCGCGCGCATCAACGCCGTCCTCGACAGCGACATCGGGGTGCTGGATCTGTTCGAGGCACCCACGGTCCAGACGCTCGCGGCGCGGATCGATTCGATCGGCCGCCGGGATTCGGACCGGCCCGTGCTGGTGGCGGGGGAGCGACCCGATCGGATTCCGGTCTCCCTTGCGCAGCAACGGATGTGGTTCATCAACCGGTTCGACCCCACCTCGCCTGCGTACAACATCCCGATCGCCGTGCGCCTCGCGGGCGAACTGGACCCCGACGCGTTGGCGAGGGCGCTGGCCGATGTCGTCGAACGGCACGAGTCGCTGCGCACCGTCTTCCCCGACTCTCCCGACGGTCCCTTCCAGCTGATCCGGCCCGCCGCCGAGGTGGTGCCTGATCTCACGCCGGTGCCCGTGTCCGAGAGCGGTCTGCGCGACATGGTCACCGGGCTGGCGTCGACCGGCTTCGATGTCACCACCGAGTTCCCGGTCCGGACCGAGCTGCTCCGCCTCGGACCGGCCGAGCACGTGTTGGTCCTGGTCGTCCACCACATCGCCGCCGACGGCTACTCCATGGCGCCACTCGCGCGGGACGTGATGACCGCGTACAACTCCCGCAGGCTCGGCGACGCCCCTGACTGGGCTCCGCTCGAGGTGCAGTACGCGGACTACTCCCTGTGGCAGCGCGAGCTGCTCGGTGACGAACACGACCCCGACAGCCTGATCTCGCGCCAGCTCGACTACTGGACGACCGCGCTGACGGGCGCCCCCGACGTGCTCGAGCTGCCCACGGATCGTCCACGCCCGCCGGAGCAGTCGTTCCGGGGTGCGGTCGAGGAGTTCACGATCTCCGCCGAGCTGCACAACAAGCTGATCTCGCGAGCAGGGCAGATGGATTCGAGCCTGTTCATGGTGCTGCATTCCGCCTTGGCGGTCCTGTTGGCGCGGTTGAGCGGGTCATCAGACATCTCCATCGGAACCCCGATCGCGGGCAGGGGTGAGGCCGCGCTCGACGACCTGGTTGGCATGTTCGTCAACACACTGGTGCTCCGCACACCCGTCGATGCCGGGGTGACGTTCTCGGAGCTGGTCAAGCAGACCCGCACGGTTGACCTGAACGCGTTCGGCCACACCGACGTCCCGTTCGAGCGGGTCGTCGAGGTGCTCAACCCGACGAGGTCGACCGCATACTCCCCGCTGTTCCAGGTGCTGCTGGTGCTCCAGAACACCGGCCACACGCGACTCGAACTACCCGACCTGATCGTGGACGTGGAGGCGCTGGACAACGGGACCGCCAAGTTCGACCTGCAGCTCACCCTCACCGAGTCCTATGACGACGAGGGCGCGCCGGGCCGGATCGAGGCGGCGTTCTCCTATGCGACCGACCTGTTCGACGCGCCGAGCGTCCGCCGGTTCGCGCAGCGTTTCGTCCGGGTGCTCGAGTCGGTCACCGAGGACGTCGCGGTGACGGTCGGTGATGTCGACCTCCTCGCCGGGAGCGAGCGTTCGCAGGTGCTGACCGACTGGAACGCCACCGAGCGGGAGTTGCCTGCGACCACCCTCGGCGACCTCTTCGAGGCGCAGGTCGCGCGCACACCCGACGCGGTCGCCGTCGTGTTCGGACCGGACCGGCTGACCTACGCCGAGCTCGATGCTGCGGCCAATCGGCTTGCCCGTCACCTGATATCACTGGGGGTCGGTCCCGAGTCGACTGTCGCCCTCGCCATGCGCCGCTCCCTCGAACTCGTGGTCGGCATGTACGCGGTGGTCAAGGCGGGCGGCGCCTATGTACCCATCGACCCCGATCATCCCGAGGAAAGGACCGAGTACGTGCTGGGCAGTGCCCGGCCGGTGTGCGTGCTCACCACCCACGCCGATCGCGCCGCGCTCCCGGAGTCGTTGGAGGCGGTGGAGATCGACCGGCTCGACCTCGGCGCGCAGGATCCGTCGCCGATCGTCGACGCCGACCGGCTCGGCCGCGTACACGCCGACGACGTCGCGTACGTGATCTACACGTCGGGCTCCACCGGCAGGCCGAAGGGCGTCGCGGTCACGCACGGCGGGATCGCCAACAGGTTGTCGTGGATGCAGCACCGGTACCCCCTCACGGCCGAGGACGTCGTGCTGCAGAAGACCCCGGCCACCTTCGACGTCTCGGTGTGGGAGTTCTTCTGGCCGTTGCAGACCGGCGCCCGGCTGGTGGTCGCCGCGCCCGACGGTCATCGCGATCCGGACTACCTGTCGCGGCTGATCGAGACCGAACGGGTGACCACGATCCACTTCGTTCCCTCGATGCTGGCGACCTTCACCGCTGGCGCGCATCCGGCCCGATGCCGGTCGTTGCGGCAGGTGTTCTGCAGCGGCGAGGCGCTCGCGCCGTCGGCGGCGGAGGCATTCCGCGAGTTCAGCGGCGCGGAGCTGCACAACCTGTACGGACCGACCGAGGCCTCTGTCGACGTGACGTACTGGGCGTGCAGCGCCGCGGACGAAGTTGTCGTGCCCATCGGCGCGCCGGTGTGGAACACCCGGGTCTACGTGCTCGACGGCCGGTTGAACCCGGTCCCGGTGGGCGTCGCCGGCGAGCTGTATCTGGGCGGTGTCCAGTTGGCGCGCGGCTACGTCGGTCGCGCGGACCTCACCGCGGACCGCTTCGTGGCCAACCCCTTCGCGCCGGGCGAGCGGATGTACCGCACCGGCGACCTGGTGCGGTGGAACGAGACCGGGAACATCGAGTACATCGGTCGCACCGACTTCCAGGTCAAGCTGCGGGGTCTGCGTATCGAGCTGTCCGAGATCGAGTTGGCATTGCTCGAACACCCCGCGGTGGCGCAGGCGGCGGTGACGATGCACAGCGACGCGCTCACGGGCGATTCGCTGATCGGCTATCTGGTCGCCGAGCGCGACATGGAGATCGACACCGACGACGTGATCGAACGTGTCGCCTCGAGGCTGCCCGGCTACATGGTTCCCGCGCAGCTCATGGTGCTGGCGGAATTCCCCCTCGGTTCGACCGGCAAGCTCAACCGCTCCGCGCTGCCGGAACCGGTGTTCGCGGCCAAGACCTCCGAGTTCGTGGCGCCGCGGAACCCGATCGAGGAGATCATCGCGTCGATCTTCGCGGACCTGCTCGGCCTCGGCCGGATCGGCGTGTACGACAACTTCTTCGACCTGGGCGGGAACTCGCTGGTGGCGACCAGGCTGGTGGCAAGGGTGAACGCGGCAGTCGACACCCGGATAGGGGTGCGCGAACTCTTCGACTCCCCGACGGTGGCTGCGCTGGCGGTGCGCGCCGAGACCGAGAGTTCACGGGCGGCTCAGCGTCCCGCCTTGCTTGCGACCCCTCGTCCGTCGCGGGTGCCCGTCTCGCTCGCGCAGCGACGGATGTGGTTCATGAACCAGTTCGACACGTCGTCCGCCGCCTACAACGTGGCACTGCCGGTCCGGCTCTCCGGTGCGCTCGACGCGGACGCCATGGGAAAGGCCATCCTCGACGTCGTCGACCGGCACGAGGCACTGCGCACGATGTTCCCGCTCGTGGACGGGGAGCCGATGCAGGTGGTGGTCGACGCCGTCGACGTGGTGGGGGACCTGTCACCGATCGCAGTACCACCTGATGCGATGCCCGAGGAACTCGCCCGGTTCGTCGCCGCAGGCTTCGACGTGACCGCGTGGGCTCCGTTGCGGGCGGCGCTGTTCGAACTGAGCGAGACCGAGCACGTCCTGGTCGTCGTCGTGCACCACATCTCGGCCGACGGCTTCTCGCTCGTCCCGCTGGCCCGGGATGTCATGGCGGCGTACAGCTCCAGGATGGCGGGCGAGTCCCCGCAGTGGGCACCGCTGCCGGTGCAGTACGCCGACTACGCGCTCTGGCAACGCGAGCTGCTCGGCTCCGAGGAGGACTCCGAGTCCCTGATCGCGCGGCAGTTGCACTACTGGACGCGGACGCTCGCCGGTCTGCCCGAGGTGCTGGCCTTGCCGGTCGACCGGCAACGGCCCGCGGAGCGCTCGTCGCGCGGCGACCGGGTGGAGTTCTCGATCGACGCCGACACCCATCGCAGGCTCGTCGCGACAGCGAGGGAGCGCAGTTCGAGTGTGTTCATGGCGATGCACACCGTCCTGGCGGTGCTGCTGAGCAGGCTGGCGGACACCGACGATGTCGCGGTCGGCACGCCGATCGCCGGCCGCGGCGAGGCTGCGCTCGACGACCTCGTTGGCATGTTCGTCAACACCCTCGTCCTGCGCACCCGCGTCGAGCGGTCGGCCACCTTCGCCGAGTTGCTCGAGTCCGTGCGCGAGGCGGATCTCGGCGCGTTCGGTCACGCCGACCTCCCGTTCGAGCGCCTGGTGGACGTCCTCGCCCCGCAACGGTCGACCGCGCACTCCCCGCTGTTCCAGGTGATGCTCGAGTTCAAGAACACCGAACGGGCGCGACTGGAGCTGCCAGGGCTCGTCATCGAGCCCGTCGAACTCGATTCCGTCACAGCGAACTTCGATCTGCAGCTGACCCTCGACGAGCGCTATGACGGCGACGGCGCCCCCGCGGGGGTGGCGGCCGCGTTCACCTTCGCCACCGACCTCTTCGACTCGGCGACGGTCGACGGCCTCGCCGCGCGGTTCGTCCGGGTCCTCGAGGCCGCGACCGCCGATCCGTCGATTCCGGTGGGGGACATCGAGCTGCTCGATCCGAGCGAGCGCCGGTCGCTGACGCCGGTCACCGGACCCGCAGGGGTGCCGCCGCGCACCCTGCCCCAGTTGCTCTCGGACGCAGCCGCGATCGATCCCGATGCCGTCGCGGTGATATGCGATGGCGAGGGTCTGACGTATCGCGAGCTGGACGAACGCTCGAACAGGTTGGCGCGGGTACTCATCGGCCGGGACGTCGGCCCGGAATCGATCGTGGCGCTCGGCATGGCGCGGTCGATCGAGTCGGTGCTGTCGGTGTGGGCCGTGGCGAAAGCGGGTGCCGCCTATGTGCCGGTGGACCCGAGCTATCCGACCGAACGCATCGAGCACATGCTGACCGATTCCGGGGCCGCTCTGGGTCTCACGGTCGCGCGGTCGCGGACGCAGCTGCCGGACGCCACGGACTGGCTGGTCCTCGACGACCCGGGATTCGGCGCCGAGATCGACGGGCAGCAGGGAACGGCGGTCACTGACACCGACCGGCGCGCGCCGCTGCTGCTCGGGCACCCCGCCTACCTGATCTACACCTCCGGGTCGACAGGCGTCCCCAAGGGCGTGGTGCTCACGCACCGTGGCCTCGCGAACTTCGCGGCCGATGAGCGCACCCGGTTCGGCGTCGGCCCTGCCTCGCGGACACTGCACTTCTCCTCGCCGAGCTTCGACGCATCCGTGCTGGAGTTGCTGCTGGCCTTCGGCGCTGGTGCCACGATGGTGATCGCGCCGCCCACCATCTACGGTGGCGCGGAACTGGCCGAACTGCTCGCCCGCGAGCGGGTCACCCACGCCTTCGTCACCCCAGCCGCGCTCGCCTCCGTGGACCCGGCCGCCCTCGACGCCCTCGAATGCGTGGTGACCGGCGGTGACACCTGCCCCCCGGAACTGGTGCGCCAGTGGGCCACAACTGCCACGATGTTCAATGCCTACGGCCCGACCGAGGCCACCGTCGTGGCCAGCGTCAGCGATCCGATGGTCCCTGGCACGGCGGTCGCGATCGGACGGCCCCCGGTCGGGTGCGGCGTCGCGGTCCTCGACGAGCGCCTGCACCCGGTTCCTGTGGGTGTCGCGGGTGAGCTGTATGTCATGGGACCCGGGCTGGCCCGCGGATACCACCGGAGGTCGAGGGTGACCGCGGACCGGTTCGTGGCGAATCCCTTCGGCGACCCCGGATCCCGGATGTACCGCACCGGTGACGTGGTGCGCTGGCGTCCCGACGGCCAACTGGCCTACCTGGGCCGCAGCGACTTCCAGGTCAAGGTTCGCGGATTCCGGATCGAACTCGGCGAGGTCGAATCCGCCTTGCGGGGCTGCGACGGGGTAGCCGACGCGGTGGTCACCGTCTCCGGCGACGGCCGAGGTGTCGCGCGGCTGGTCGGTTACGTGGTGCCCGAGGAGGGCGCCGAGCTCGGTGCCGCGGAGGTCCTGGCCTCGGTCGGGGAGGTACTGGCGCCGCACATGGTGCCTGCCGCGCTGGTGGTGCTGGACGAGCTTCCGTTGACGCCCGCGGGCAAGATCGATCGGAAGGCGCTGCCCGCGCCCGATTTCGGCGCCCGCACGACGGAGAGCCGGGCGCCGGTCACCGAGACCGAGCGCCTGCTGGCCGGGCTGTTCGCCGAGGTGCTCGGGGTGGAGTCGATCGGCGTCGACGATTCCTTCTTCGCCCTGGGTGGCGACAGCATCATGTCGATCCAGCTGGTCTCGCGCGCCAAGACGGCTGGGGTGTTCCTGTCGCCGCGGGATGTCTTCGAGCACAAGACCGTCGCCGCGCTCGCCGAGGTGGCCGTGGTCGGCGAGACGGCCGAGGTGCCGACGCTCGACGAACTCCCCGGCGGCGGGGTTGGCGAGGTTCCGCTCACGCCGATCGTGCGCTGGCTGCTCGACCGCGGGGGCGACTTCGACCGCTACTCCCAGTCCGTACTGCTCACGCTCCCGCCGGGCATGGACCGCGACGTGCTCGAACGCGCGCTGCAGGCGGTGCTGGACCGCCACGACATGCTCCGTTCCCGCCTGCACGGCGGGCCGGGAGGCTGGGGGCTCGAGGTGCGGCCGACCGGAGCGGTGTCGCCGGAGACGGTGCTCCGCCGGATCCCGGTCGATGCGGTCACCGGTCCGGAGTTCACCGCCGGGGTGGCCGACACGCTCGCGCATACACAGCGCCGGCTCGACCCGTCCGCCGGGAACATGCTGCAGGCGGCGTGGTTCGAGACCCCCGCCGGGGTCGGCCGACTGCTCGTGGTCGCGCATCACCTCGTGGTGGACGGGGTGTCCTGGCGGGTCCTGATACCCGACCTCGCGACCGCATGGGCGCAGGTGGAGGCGGGTCAGCGGCCGGACCTCGCGGCCGTCGGCACCTCGATGCGTCGCTGGGCACACGCGCTGGTCGACGCAGCGCGCGACCGGTCCGACGAGCTGGACACCTGGGTCCGGATGCTGGCCGAACCGGACCCCTTGCTCGGGTCGCGGCCGCTCGATCCGGCCGTCGACGTCAATGCCACGGTGGCGAGGGTCGAGATCGAGCTCCCGCCCGCGGTGACCGAGGCGGTGCTCACCACGCTGCCCTCGGCATTCCACGGCAGCGTGAACGACGGCCTGCTCACCGCCCTGGCTCTGGCGTTGACCCGGTGGCGCGAGAACAGGGGCGTGCGAGCGAACGGCGCGCTCGTCACCCTCGAGGGCCACGGTCGTGAGGCACAGGTGGTGCCGGGAGCGGACCTGACCCGCACGGTCGGCTGGTTCACCGCGGTCTTCCCGGTCCGCCTCGACCTGTCCGGCATCGACCTCGACGACGCGTTCGCCGGTGGACCGGCCGCCGGTGCGGCGATCAAATCCGTGAAGGAGCAACTGCTGGCGATCCCGGATCACGGCATCGGGTACGGGATGCTGCGCCACCTCGACCACACGGCCGCCTCGGTGCTCGGCGAGCTGGCCACACCCCAGATCAGCTTCAACTATCTCGGCCGGTTCACCACGGCCACATCCGATCACGGTGACACCGGTTGGCTTCCGGTCGAGGACGCGGGGGACCTCGCAGGCGTCACGGATCCCCGGCTGCCCGTCGCGGCGGCCGTCGACGTCAATGCGGTCACCGCGACGACCGCCGCAGGCCCCCAGCTGCGAGCAACCTGGGCGTTCCCCACCGGAGTCCTCGCCGAGGACGAGGTCGGGGAGCTCGCCGAGCTGTGGGTCACGGCGCTCACGGCGCTCGCCGGCCACGCAGTGTCTCCCGGAGCGGGTGGCCTGACGCCCTCGGACCTCGGATTGGTGTCGCTTGACCAGGCCGCGATCGACCGGCTCGAGATCCGGTACCCGGATCTGACCGACGTGTGGTCGATGGCCCCGCTGCAGAAGGGCCTGCTGTTCCACGCGCTGCTGTCGGATCAGTCGGTCGACGCCTACCTCGTCCAGCTCGGGCTGGAACTGGACGGCGTCGTCGACGCGGAGCGGATGCGGCGCGCCGCGCAGGCACTGCTGGATCGGCACCCCAATCTGCGTGCCGCCTTCCACCAGGACGGCGACGCCGAGCCCGTGCAGTTGGTTGCCGAGCATGTCGAGGTGCCGTGGGTCGAACTCGACCTGTCCGAGGAGGTTCCTGCTGTGCTCGAGGCACGGCTCGCGACGGTCCTCGCGGCGGACCGCGACACCAGCTTCGACATGGCGACGCCGCCGCTGATGCGGTTCATGCTGATCAAGACGGCACCGAACCGGCACCGGATCTACATGACCAACCATCACATCCTGCTCGACGGCTGGTCGACACCGTTGTTGCTCAAGGAGCTGCTCGTCCTCTATGCCACCGATGGCGACACCGGCGTGCTCCCGCGGGTGGCGCCGTACCGGAACTATCTGGAATGGCTTGCGCGCCAAGATGTCGCGGATTCGACCGGGGCCTGGGTGCGCGCGTTCGCCGACGTCGAGGACCCGACGCTGCTGGTCCCCGCGGAGCCCGGTCGCGAGGTGAGCACCGTCCCGGAGGAGGTGTACGCCTCGGTCGGTGCGGATCAGACCGATGCGCTGCGCGAGGTGGCCCGGACGCACGGGGTCACGCTGAACACCATGGTGCAGGCGGCCTGGGGGATCGTGCTCGGGCTGCTGACCGGTCGGGACGACGTGGTGTTCGGGGCCACCGTCTCCGGCAGGCCACCGCAGATCGCGGGCGTCGAGACCATGGTCGGACTGTTCATCAACACGCTGCCGGTTCGAATCACCCTGGACCCCAACGAGACTCTCGGTGAGCTGTTGAGCCGAGTCCAGACCGAACAGTCAGCCCTGCTCGACCACCACCACCTCGGCCTTCCTGAGATCGCCCAGGCGGTCGGATCCGGGCTCGGCTTCGACACCCTCACCGTGTTCGAGTCGTATCCCGTCGACCGGGACGGGCTGTCCCAGGTCACCGACATCGCCGGGATGCGGATCGCGGATGTGATCGAGGGTGGCGATGCGACGCACTATCCGCTGACCGTGATCGCCTCCGCCGATGCGGAACTGCGGCTGCGGCTCACGTATCTGCCGGACCTGCTGGATCGAGCCGGGGTGGAATCCATCGCGGATCGGGTGGTCCGGGTACTGGCGGCGGTCGCCGCCGATCCCGGCGCCACGCTGGCCGGGCTGGACCTGCTCAGCACCGCCGAGCGTGATCGGCTCGCGCCCGTACACGGGCCGAGGGGACTGTCCATCCGGTTGCTGCCGCAGTTGCTCGCCGACGCGGCGGCCCGCCGGGCCGATGCGGTCGCGGTGATCAGCGCCCACGACTCGATGACCTACCGTGAACTCGACGAACGCTCGAACCGGATGGCCAGGGTCCTGATCGAACGTGGAGCGTGTGCCGAGAACTTTGTGGCGGTTGCGATCTCCCGATCGATCGAGTCCGTGCTCGCGGTGTGGGCGGTGGCCAAGAGCGGTGCGGCCTTCATGCCGGTGGATCCGAACTACCCGTCCGAGCGGATCGCGCACATGCTCACCGACGCGGGCGTGGCCGAGGGGCTCACCGTCACGACCGAACGCGACGCGCTGCCGGGCCGGGTCGACTGGATGGCGATCGACGATCCTCACTTCGTGCGCGACTGTGCGCGCATGTCCGCGGCTCCCGTCACCGATGCCGACCGGATCACCGCGCTGCGCTTCGACCATCCGGCCTACCTGATCTACACCTCGGGATCGACGGGCATGCCGAAGGGTGTCGTGGTCACGCATCGGGGGCTGGACAACTTCGCCGCCGAGGAGCGGGCCCGCTGCGGGACCGAGGCGACCTCACGGGTGCTGCACTTCTCCTCGCCCAGCTTCGACGCCTCGGTCCTCGAGTACCTGCTTGTGTTCGGGCCGGGCGCGACGATGGTGATCGCGCCGCCGACCGTCTACGGCGGTGCCGAACTCGCGGAACTGCTACGCGCCCAGCGTGTCACGCACGGCTTCCTCACCCCGTCCGCGTTGGCCTCGATCGAACCCGACGGCCTTGACGAGTTCACCTCCGTGGTCGTCGGTGGCGAGGCCGTTCCGCGCGAGCTGGTCGGCCAGTGGGCGACGGCGCCGCGACGGCTGTTCAACGCGTACGGCCCCACCGAGGCCACCGTCGCGACGAACATGAGCGACGCGATGTCGGCGGCCGAGGCCGTCACCATCGGCGGCCCGATCCGTGGCGTCGCCGAGGTCGTCCTCGACTCCCGGCTGCAGCCGGTGCCTGTGGGTGTGCCTGGCGAGTTGTACGTCGCCGGAGCCGGTCTGGCCAGGGGCTATCATCGCCGCGGGCCGCTGACCGCCGAGCGGTTCGTCGCGAGCCCGCACGGTGAGCCCGGTTCGCGGATGTACCGAACCGGCGACCTCGCCCGGTGGACGGACGACGGCAGGCTCGAGTACCTGGGGCGCGCCGACTCCCAGGTGAAGGTCCGCGGGTTCCGGATCGAGCTCGGCGAGATCGACGCCGTGCTCACCGATCACCCGGAGGTCGACTTCGCGACGACGGTCGGTCACACCGGTCCGTCCGGGGACACCAGGCTGGTCGCCTACGTGCTGCCTGCCCCCGACGTGGCCGCCGCGAACGGATCCGCGACCGACCTCGCCGTTCGGCTCACCGCCCACGCCGCCACGCGCCTGCCAGGACACATGGTGCCGTCCTCGATCGTGATGATCGAGGAGATCCCCCTGACCCCGGTCGGAAAACTCGATCGAAAGGCGCTGCCCGCACCGGAGTACGTGCTGTCCACCGCGGAGTTCAGGGCACCGTCGACCCCGGCGGAGGAAGCCATCGCGGACGTGTTCGTCGCCGTCCTTGGTGCCGATCGGATCGGTGTCGACGACGACTTCTTCGATCTCGGCGGCAATTCGCTGACCGCGACCCGCGTCATCGCCCGGGTCAACGACACGCTCGGCTCGGACATCGGCGTGCGCGCGCTGTTCGAGGCGCCCACCGTGCACCGCCTGGCGACCGCCATCGAGCACCACACGGCCGACCGGCGGGATCGCCCCGCGCTGCGTCCGGTCCCTCGCCCCGACCGCATCCCGCTCTCGCTGGCGCAGCAGCGGATGTGGTTCATCAACCAGTTCGACACCGCCTCGTCGGCGTACAACATCCCCCTCGCCATCCGGCTCACCGGCCGGCTGGACGTGATCGCCCTGCGCGCCGCGGTCCGCGACGTGCTGACCAGGCACGAGTCGCTCCGCACCGAGTTCCCGACCATCGACGGGCAGCCGGTCCAGCGGATCGTGGGCGCCGCGGAGGCCGGGCCGGATCTGGTTCCGGTGGAGGTGGCCGCGGCGGACCTGACGGATCGTGTCGCGTCCTTCGTCTCGGCCGGATTCGATGTCACGCGCGAGGTCCCGTTGCGCGCGGGCCTTTTCGAACTCGGCGAGACCGAGCACGTGCTCACGGTCGTCGTGCACCACATCGCCGCGGACGGCTTCTCGATGGCGCCGTTGGCCCGCGACGTCATGACCGCGTACAGCTCTCGGGTGGAGGGGCGGGAGCCCGAGTGGGCCCCGCTGGCCGTGCAGTACGCCGACTTCACGCTCTGGCAGCACGAGCTGCTCGGATCGGAGGACGACCCCGACTCGGTGATCTCCCAGCAGCTCGCCTACTGGACGTCGAACCTCACCGGGCTGCCCGATCTGCTGCAGCTGCCCGCGGACCGGCCGCGTCCGCTCGCCCGGTCCTTCCGTGGGGAGGTGGTCGATTTCGAGATCGGCCCGCGCATCCACCGGGAGCTGGCAGCGATTGCCCGGCAGCACAACTCGACATTGTTCATGGTGGCGCACGCCGCCCTGGCGGTGCTGCTCGCCCGACTGTCCGGGACCGCGGACATCGCCATCGGCACACCGGTCGCCGGACGTGGCGAGGCGGAGCTCGACGACATGGTCGGGATGTTCGTCAACACGCTCGTCCTGCGCAGCGAAGTCGAGGCAGCGGCGACCTTCACCGACCTGCTGACCCGGGTTCGCGAGACCGACCTCGCGGCCTTCGGGAACGCGGACCTGCCGTTCGAGCGACTGGTCGACGTGCTGGCGCCGGAACGCTCCACCGCGCATTCGCCGCTGTTCCAGGTGTTGATCGAGTACCAGAACAACCTGTCGGCCCACCTCGAGCTGCCCGGACTCGCCGTCGATGCGGTCGACCACGACCTGGGTGTGTCGAAGTTCGACCTGCAACTCACCCTCGGCGAACATCACGACGATCACGGCGAGCCCGCGGGCATGAGCGCCGGCTTCACCTTCGCAACAGACCTTTTCGACCGGGACACCGCCGCGACCTTCGCCGAGCGTTACCAGCGCATCCTCGATGCGATCACGGACGACCCGGACCGCACGATCGGCGACATCGACATCGTGGATCCAGCCGAGCGGGATCGGATGCTCGTCGGCGACGAGGGCGTTGCCGTCCCTCCCGTCACCCTCGCGGACCTGTTCGCACGAAGCGCCGCGGAGCACTCCGCAGCCGTCGCGGTGACCTTCGAGAACACCTCCCTGACCTATGCGGAGCTCGACGCCCGCGCCAACCGTTTGGCGCGCCACCTGATCTCGCTCGGGGTGGGGCCGGAGGACCTGGTGGCCGTGGCGATGCCACGCTCCGCCGAGCTGGTCGTCGCGCTCCTCGCGGTGATCAAGGCGGGCGGTGGCTACCTGCCGGTGGACGTGACCTATCCCGCGGAACGGCTGGCGTTCATGCTCGAGGACTCGCGGCCCGTGTGCGTCCTGACCACGGTGGCCGACGCCGAGTCGGTACCAGGGTCGGCGATCCCGACCGTCCGGCTCGACGCGCCGGAGGTCGTCAGCCGACTCGACGCCCTGTCCTCCGGACCGATCACCGACGCGGATCGTCGCGGAGTGCTGGCACCGGCGTCGTTGGCGTACGTGATCTACACCTCGGGGTCTACGGGCAGGCCCAAGGGCGTCGTCGTCTCGCATCGGAACGTGGCGACACTCATGGCCAACACCGAGGGCAAGTTCGGGTTCGACCACACGGACGTGTGGACGATGTTCCACTCCTACGCATTCGACTTCTCGGTGTGGGAACTGTGGGGCCCGCTCGTGTACGGCGGCACGCTGGTGGTCGTGGACTACTTCACCGCTCGCGCGCCGGAGATGTTCCTGGAACTGTTGCGGCGCGAGCGGGTGACGGTGCTCAATCAGACGCCGACCGCGTTCTACCAGCTGGCCGAGGCCGACCGGGTGGCGGCAGAGCGCGGTGATCCGGCCGGGCTCAGCCTGCGGTACGTGATCTTCGGCGGCGAGGCGCTCGATCTCGGTCAGCTCGGCCGCTGGTACGGCAGGCATGGCGATATTGCCCCCGCGCTGGTGAACATGTACGGCATCACCGAGACCACGGTGCACGTCAGCCACATCCCGCTGGACCGGGAGTTCGCGGCCGAGGCGTCCGCGTCCGTCATAGGCCGGGGTCTGCCCGGGCTCCGGGTGTACGTGCTCGACGAGCGACTGCACCCGGTCCCTCCCGGCGTCTCGGGCGAGATGTATGTCTCGGGTGCCCAGGCCGCCCGCGGCTACCTCGGCCGGGCCGCCCTCACCTCCGGCCGTTTCGTGGCCGACCCGTTCCGCGCCGACGGCGCGCGGATGTACCGGTCCGGTGACGTGGCCAGGTGGAACGCCGATGGCGAGCTGGAATACCTGGGCCGCAGCGACTTCCAGGTGAAGGTCCGCGGGTTCCGGATCGAGCTCGGCGAGATCGAATCCGCGCTGCTGCGCTGCCAGGGCGTCGCGCAGACCGTGGTGCTGGCCCGCGACGACGGCAGCGGTGGAGTCCGCCTCGTCGGGTACCTGGTGCCGGAGGCCGGCACGGTTCTCGACGCAGGCGCCGTCTCCGATTTCGCCGCGGAGGTGCTGGCCGCACACATGGTGCCTGCCGCGCTGGTGGTCCTCGACGAGTTGCCGCTGACCGCGAACGGCAAGCTGGACCGGAAGGCGCTGCCCGCACCGGACTTCGGGGCGCGGGTGACGGCGAGCCGGGCCCCGGTCAGCGAGGCGGAACGGGTGCTGGCCGAGCTGTTCGCGGAGGCGCTCGGGCTCGAGTCGGTCGGCGTCGAGGACTCGTTCTTCGCGCTCGGCGGCGACAGCATCATGTCGATCCAGCTGGTCGCGAGGGCGAAGTCCGCAGGGGTCGTCATCACGCCCCGAGATGTCTTCGAGCGCAAGACCGTCGCCGCGCTCGCCGAGGTGGCCCGCGTCGCGGAGGCCGCGGGGGCCGAGGTGCTGGAGGAGCTCCCCGACGGCGGCGTCGGAACGGTTCCGCTCACGCCGATCGTGCGATGGATGCTCGAACGCGGCGGTGAGTTCCACCGCTACGCACAGGCGGCGGTGCTGGCCCTGCCGCCCGACATCGACGAGATCTCGTTGCGGCGCACCGTGCAGGCCGTCGTCGACCACCACGACGCGCTGCGCGCGCGGTTGCGGTCGGACCGGGGCGACTGGTTCCTGGAGGTGCAGCCCGTTGGCTCGGAGCACGGGGACCGGATGCTCCGCCGGGTCGCCGTGCCGTCGGTGGTGGGCGAGGAGTTCACCGCGATCGCCGCGGCCGAGCTGGACGCGGCGGCCGACCGGCTGGACCCCGCGGCCGGGATGATGGTGCAGGCCGTCTGGTTCGACCCGCCCGAGGGACAGGGCCGGCTGCTGGTGCTCGCCCACCACGTCGCGATCGACGGGGTGTCCTGGCGCATCCTGGTCCCGGACCTGGCCGCCGCATGGGCGCAGATCGCCTCCGGTGCCGAGCCCGTGCTCGCCCCGGTCGGGACATCCCTGCGGCGGTGGTCCCACGGGCTGACGGAGGCGGTGCACCGCGAGGAGCGCATCGCCGAGCTGGACCTGTGGCGGGAGATGCTGGCGGCCGAGGACCCGGTGCTCGGCAGCAGGCCGCGGGACCGCGCGCTCGACCTCAACGCGACCGTGCAGAAGGTCGAGGTCTCGGTGCCGACCGACGTGACCGAGGCCGTCCTGACCTCGCTGCCGCAGACGTTCCGCGGCAGCGTCAACGACGCCCTGCTCGCCGCGCTGGCGATGGCGATCACCCGGTGGCGGCGCGAGCGGGGAGTGTGGGCCGACGGTGCGCTGGTCAATCTCGAGGGTCACGGTCGCGAGGAACAGGTGGTTCCCGGCGCCGACCTCGCAAGGACCCTCGGTTGGTTCACCACGATATTCCCGGTGCGCCTCGATCTCTCGGGTGTCGACCTCGACGACGCGTTCGCGGGTGGGCCCGCCGCGGGCGCCGCGGTGAAGGCGGTCAAGGAGCAGCTGCTGGCAATCCCGGACCACGGCATCGGTTTCGGCATGCTGCGGTATCTCGACGACGCGTCGGCGGCCGCGCTCCGCGAGCTGCCGGTGCCGCAGGTCAGCTTCAACTACCTGGGCCGGTTCGCGACGGCCGCCGCAGGCGGCTCCGGTGAGGCGGCCTGGCTGCCGGTCGACTATGCGGGGCTCGGCGACCCGCACAACCCGGAGATGCCGGTCGCGGCGGTGCTGGACATCAACGCCATGACCAGGGTCACCGAGAACGGGCCACAGCTGCGGGCGACGTGGTCGTTCCCCGGCGGCGTGCTCACCGCGGCCGAGGTGGAGGAGGTGGCGGAGCTGTGGATCCGCGCGCTCCGGGCCCTGGCGACACACGCCGCGGGCCCGCGCGCGGGCGGCCTGACCCCCTCGGACCTGGACCTCGTTGACCTCGACCAGTCCGCGATCGACCGTCTCGAGAGCCGGTACCCCGACCTGACCGACGTCTGGTCGATGTCGCCGCTCCAGTCCGGAATGCTGTTCCACGCCTTGCTGTCCGACGACAGCCTCGACTCCTATCTGGTCCAGCTCGGTCTTGAACTGCGCGGGGCCGTCGACCCACAGCGGATGCGCCGGGCCGGGCAGGCGCTGCTGGACCGGCACGCGAACCTGCGGGCGGCCTTCGTCCAGGACGAGGAGGGCAGGTCGGTACAGGTCATCCAGGACCGGGTGGACCTGCCGTGGACCGAGGTCGACCTCTCGGCCCTGGATCCGGTGGTGCGCGAGGCCGAGCTGAAGGCGCGGCTCGCCGCGGACCGGGTCACCAGCTTCGACATGGCGCGGGCGCCGCTGCTGCGGTTCACGATGATCAGGACGGCACCGGAGCACTACCGCCTGGTGATGACCAACCACCACGTCCTGCTCGACGGCTGGTCCACCCCGCTGCTGCTGCGCGAGCTGCTGATGCTCTATGCGACGGACGGCGACCCTGAGGTGCTGCCGCGTGTCCGCTCGTACCGCGACTACCTCGCATGGCTGTCGGAGCGTGACGCCGCCGAGTCCACCGCGGCATGGACCACCGCGCTCGCCGGGGTCTCCGATCCGACCCTGCTCGTCCCTGCCGATCCCGGCCGCGAGGTGTCCACTGTCTCGAACGAGGTGCAGCTCTCGCTCACCGAGCAGCAGACCGATCGCCTGCGGGCGCTGGCCCGCGAGCGCGGATTGACCCTCAACACCGTCGTACAGGCGGTGTGGGGCATCGTGCTCGGCGCACTGACCGGACGCGACGACGTCGTCTTCGGCGCGACGGTGTCCGGACGCCCACCGCAGATCTCCGGCATCGAGTCGATGATCGGACTGTTCATCAACACGATCCCGGTCCGGGTCCGGCTGCTGCCGGGGGAGACTCTCGGCGAACTGCTGGACCGGGTCCAGACCGAACAGGCCGCCGTGCTCGATCACCATTACATGGGCCTGCCCGAGATCAAGCGCGCGGTGGGGGAGGGGCTCGGCTTCGACACGCTCGCCGTGTTCGAGTCCTACCCGGTGGACCGATCCGGACTGTCCGAGGAGACGGACATCGCGGGCATGCGGGTGGTCGACGTGGAGGGATCCGACTCCGCGCACTACCCGCTGTGCCTCGTCGCATCCGTCGACTCCCGCATGCACCTCAAGCTCGAGTACCTGCCCGATCTGTTCGACCGCGACAGCGTCGAGTCCATCGCGAGGCGGGTGGAGCGCATGCTCGACCACCTGGACCTCGACCTCCCGGTGGCCCGGATACAGGTGCTCGACGAGCGCGAGCGCCGCGAGTTGGCACCGGTGCGTGGGCATCCGGGCGGGTCGATCCGCCCACTGCCGCAGATCTTCTCGGACGCCGCGGCGACAGACCCCGACGCGATCGCGCTGAGCTTCCGGGGTCGAGAGGTCAGCTACCGCGAACTCGACGAGCGCTCGAACCGGATAGCCCGACGCCTGATCGCACAGGGCGCCGGGCCGGAGACCTTTGTCGCGCTTGGCATCCCACGCTCGGTGGAATCGGTTCTCGGGGTCTGGGCGGTGGCCAAGACCGGGGCCGCCTTCGTGCCGGTCGACCCGAACTACCCGGCCGAGCGGATCGAGCACATGCTCACCGACGCGGGCGCCACCCTCGGTCTGACGACGGCGGCCGAGCGGCATCGACTCCCGGCCGCGGCGCACTGGATAGCCCTCGACGACCCCGCGTTCGAGTCGGCCTGTGCCGAAACCTCCTGCGCGGACCTGACCGACGCCGACCGGATCGCGCCGATCACACTGGACTCCGCCGCGTACATCGTCTACACCTCGGGGTCGACCGGCGTGCCGAAGGGCGTCGTCGTCACCCATCGCGGGTTCGACAACTTCGCGGCCATGCAGACCGAGCGGTTCCACGCCACTCCCGCCTCGCGAACACTGCATTTCTCGTCGCCGAGTTTCGACGGGTCGATCTACGAATACCTGCAGGCCTGCGGAGCGGGCGCGACGATGGTGGTGATTCCCCCGACCGTCTACGGCGGTATCGAGTTGACCCGGCTGCTGGCGGAGGAACGGGTCACGCACGGGTTCATCACCACGGCGGCGTTCTCCACCATGGATCCCGCCGGCCTCGACGACTTCCAGTTCGTCGTGTTCGGCGGCGAGGCCTGCCCGCCGGACCTGGTGGCCAGGTGGGCGCCAGGGCGCAGCCTGTTCAACGCCTACGGCCCGACCGAGACCACCATCATGTCCAACATCAGCGCGGCGATGACCCCGGGGGAGCCGATCACCATCGGCGGGCCACTCCGCGGCGTCGCGGAACTGGTGCTGGACTCCAGGCTGCAACCGGTGCCCGTCGGCGTCGCGGGCGAGCTGTACCTCGCAGGCATCGGGCTGGCACGCGGCTACCACCGGCGGGCCGCGCTGACCGCGGGCCGCTTCGTGGCCAACCCGTTCGAGCCGGGCGCCCGGATGTACCGGACCGGGGACATCGTCCGCTGGACGAGGGACCCCGAGGGCGGCGATCTGGCCATCGAGTACGTCGGACGCAGCGATTTCCAGGTCAAGGTCCGCGGGTTCCGCGTCGAACTCGGCGAGATCGACACGGCGCTCACCGACCATCCCGACGTCGCCTTCGCCGCGACCCTCGGGCACACGGGACGATCGGGCGATACCGTGCTGGTCTCGTACGTGCTGCCTGCAGGCGGCGCGCCGGTGGTGACACGCGAGCTCACCGAGCACCTCGCGAGCCGGCTGCCCGCGCACATGGTGCCCTCGGCGATCACCGTGCTCGACGAGATCCCGTTGAACCCGGTCGGCAAGCTCGATCGAAAGGCGTTGCCGGAACCCGACTTCGTCTTCGCCGCCACAGAGTTCCGTGCCCCGACGACTCCGATCGAGGAGGCCGTCGCGGACGTTTTCACCGCGGTCATCGGATGCGATCGAACGGGCCTCGATGACAACTTCTTCGATCTGGGCGGCAATTCCCTGACCGCCACCCGGGTGATGGCCCGCCTGAACGCGGCGCTGAACACCGAGATCGGCGTGCGCGCGCTGTTCGAGGCCCCCACCGTGCGGGAGCTGGCCAACCGTGTCGAACGGCACGCGGGGGTCGGCACCGCCCGGCCAGCGTTGACCGCGGGACCGCGACCCGATGACATCCCGCTCTCCCTTGCCCAGCAGCGGATGTGGTTCATCAACCAGTTCGACCCGTCCTCGCCCGCGTACAACATCCCGCTCGCGGTCCGCCTCTCCGGCACCCTCGATCTGCACGCGCTGCAGACCGCGCTCGCCGATGTCGTGGCCCGGCACGAGTCGTTGCGGACCACCTTCCCGGAGTCGACCGAGGGGCCACGCCAGGTCATCCATCCGGTGACCGGGGTCGTGCCCGATCTCACCCCCATCGATCTCGGCGACGAGACCGATCTGCCTGACCGGCTCGGCCGATTCACGGCGACCGGATTCGATGTGACCACCGCCGTCCCGCACCGCATCGCCCTGTTCCGGCTGGCGCCGGACGAGCACGTGCTGGCGATCGTGGTGCACCACATCTGCGCCGACGGGTTCTCGATGGCGCCATTGGCACGCGACGTCATGACCGCCTACACCTGTCGAATCGACGGCCGCGCGCCGGACTGGGCGCCGCTGGAGATCCAGTACGCCGACTATGCGCTCTGGCAGCACGAACTGCTCGGCTCCGCGGACGATCCGGGCAGCCTGGCGTCGCGTCAGCTGAACTTTTGGACCGAGACGCTGGCGGGACTGCCGGACGTGTTGCAGCTGCCCGCCGATCGGCCCCGACCGGTTCAGCAGTCCTTCCACGGCGATCGTGTCGACTTCACCGTCGAACCCGACCTGCACCGCCGCATGGTCGCACTGGCGCGGGAGAACAACACGAGCGTGTTCATGGTCGTCCACGCCGCGCTGGCCATCCTGCTCAGCAGGCTGGGCGGCACCGAGGACGTCGCGATCGGCACGCCGGTCGCGGGCCGAGGGGAGGAGGAACTCGACGACCTCGTCGGGATGTTCGTCAACACGCTGGTGCTCCGCAGCCGCGTCGACGGGACCGCGTCGTTCACCGACCTGCTCACCAGGGCGCGCGAGACCGATCTGGCGGCGTTCGGCAATGCCGACGTCCCGTTCGAGCGGATCGTCGAGGCGCTCAACCCGATCCGATCCACCTCCTACTCGCCGATCTTCCAGGTGTCGCTGGAGTTCCAGAACAACCTGCGACCCCGGCTGGAGCTGCCAGGACTGACCGTGTCCGGCGTCGATCTCGAGGTGAACGTGGCGAAGGAGGACCTGGAACTGTTGCTGTCCGAGGAGTTCGGCACCGACGGCACACCCGCGGGGATGACGGCCGGCTTCGACTTCGCGACGGACCTGTTCGACCCCGGCACGGTGCGCGGCTTCGCGGAGCGGTTCCTGCGCATCCTCGAGTCCGTCGCCGCGGACCCGGCCCGGCCGGTCGGTGACATCGAGATCCTCGTCGGCACGGAACGGGCAGATCTGGCACCCGCGATGGGCCTGCCAGGCGAGCCGCCGCGGACCTGGCCGGAGTTGCTGGCCGACGCGGTCGCGGCCCGGCCGGACTCGGTGGCGCTGACCTACCTGGCATCCTCGCTGACCTACCGCGAGCTGGACGAGCGCTCGAACCGGTTGGCGCGTGCCCTCGTTGACCGGGGCGTCGGACCCGAGACGGTGGTGGCGCTCGGGCTGCCGAGATCCATCGAATCGGTGCTCTCGGTGTGGGCCGTGACCAAGGCGGGCGCTGCCTTCGTGCCGGTGGACCCCAACCATCCCGCGATGCGAATCGGCCACATGCTGACCGATTCCGGGGCGCTGCTGGGGCTGACGGCGAGCGGAAGCAGGGCGAACCTGCCGGACCTCGTGCCATGGCTGGCCCTCGACGCGGCCGAGGTGCAGGCCTGGGTTCACGGGTACTCGTCCGCGCCGCTGACCGACCGCGACCGGATCGCCCCGCTGCGGCACGTGCACCCCGCCTATCTGATCTACACCTCGGGCTCGACCGGCGTGCCCAAGGGCGTCGTGGTCACCCACGGTGGGCTGGCGAACCTCGCGCGGCAGGAGCGCGAGCTCTTCGAGGTGACGCACGAGTCGCGGGTGTCGCACCTGGCGTCGCCCAGTTTCGATGCGTCGGTGTACGAGCTGCTGATGGCGTTCGGGGCGGCCGCACGACTGGTGATCGTCCCGCCAACCGTTTTCGGTGGCGCCGAGCTCGCCGACCTGCTGTGCGACGAGGGTGTCACCCACGCGCTGGTCACCCCGACGGCGCTCTCGTCGATCGACCATCGCGGTCTCGAGAACGTGGAGGTCCTCGTCGTCGCAGGCGAGGCGTGCCCGCCGGAACTCGTCGCGCGCTGGGCCCCTGGACGCCGGATGTTCAACGGGTACGGCCCCACCGAGACGACGGTGCAGGCAGCCGTCGGTGGGCCGATGATCTCGGGGAAGGCGGTGGACATCGGTGGGCCCGCTATCGGTTTCGGTGTGGCGGTGCTCGATTCCCGGCTGCGGCCCGTGCCGATGGGGGTGTCCGGAGAGCTGTACGTGTTCGGTCCGGCCCTCGCGCGCGGCTACAACGGCAAGGGCGGGCTGACCGCGCAGCGGTTCGTGGCCAACCCGTTCGAACCGAACGGGTCGAGGATGTACCGGACCGGGGACCTCGTGCGATGGCTGCCCGACCACACCCTCGACTACCTCGGACGCAGCGACTTCCAGGTCAAGGTGCGCGGGTTCCGGATCGAACTGGGCGAGATCGACGCCGTGCTGATGGGTCACCAGGGGGTCAGCTTCGCGACCACGATCGGGCACGCCGGGCCCACCGGCGACACCGTCCTGGTGTCGTACGTGCTGCCACACGAGGGCGTCACCCTCGAGCCGGGGGAGGTCAAGGCCCATGCCGCGGCGTTCCTCCCCGCGTACATGGTGCCCTCGTCGATCCGCGTGCTGAGCGAGGTCCCGTTGACGCCGGTCGGAAAGCTCGACCGAAATGCGCTGCCCGCACCAGAATTCGGTGCGCGGGCGGAGGGGTTCCGGGCGCCGGGCAGTCCGCTGGAGGAGGCCGTCGTCGGAGCCTTCGAGGCCATCCTCGGCCTCGAGCGGGTCGGTGTCGACGACAGCTTCTTCGACCTCGGCGGGAACTCGCTGGTCGCCACCCGGGTGATGGCGGAGCTGCACGAGCGGCTCGGCCGCCCGATCCCGCTGCAACTGATGTTCTTCGACCCGACACCCGCGGGTCTCGCCCGGCGCATCGCGGACCTGGACGGTGCGGTCACCGGGGTCGGGGCCTCGGGCCTCGAGGAGGCGCTGTCGGTGGTGATCTCCCTGCGCGCAACCGGTAGCAGGGCGCCGCTGTTCTGCGTGCACCCCGGGATCGGTCTGTCCTGGGGGTATGCCGGCCTGGCCGCGCAGCTCACCGAGGATCGGCCCGTCTACGGACTGCAGCTGCCGACCATCAGCGAGGGCGTGCACTTCGACTCGGTGGAGCAGCTCGCGCACCGCTACGTCGAGGAACTGCGTTCGATCCAGCCGCAGGGCCCCTACCACCTGCTGGGCTGGTCGCTGGGCGGGTGTGTGGCGCACGCGATGGCGGTCGAACTGCGCGGCACCGGCAACGAGGTCGCGACTCTCGCCCTCATGGACAGTTACGCGGTGACCGGGGAGCCGGTCCAGCCGCGGCTGAGTGCCGAGGAACTGCTGGCCGGCCTCGGCCTCGAGGTCGAGGACACGGGCGACGGCGGCCTGACCTACGCGCGGGCCGCGGAGCTGCTCAACGACTCGCTGGGCCAGGACCTGGGACTGACCGCGGCACACCTCGAGCGGATTGCCGACGGCTTCGCCGATTCCGCCGAGAACATGTCCCGGTTCAGCCCGGCGCTCTTCGACGGTGACCTGCTGTTCTTCACCGCGGTGAGGTCGGAGAGTGGGCACTCCGCCCAGGAATGGCGGCAGGCGATCACCGGCGAGCTCCGGGAGATCGAGGTGGACTGCGAACACAATCAGATGATCGAGCCGGAGGCGGTCGCGGTGATCGGTCCGGTGCTGGCGGAGCACCTCGATGTGCCGGTTGGGGGCGTATTCTGAGGACGGTCTTCCGGTGATGCCCCTCCCGCACGCACGGGCCCGGAAACCAACCATTCATCGAGGAGATTCATCATGCTCGGACTCATCATCGGCCTCGGCGGAGCGGCGCTCGGCCTCGGGCTGGGACTGGGTGGTGCCGCGCTCGGCGTCGGACTCGCCCTTGGCGGGGTCGCGCTCGGACTCGCGGGCGCCGCGCTCGGACTCGGATTCGCCTTGCTCATCAGCGACCGGAACATCAAGTACGACATCGTAGAACTCGCAGACTGATCCGCCCGGCGAGCTTCGCGGATCGGCGGGGTCGCGCTGACCGCACCCCTGGTGGGTGAGGTCAGGCGACCGTCGAGAGCGGGCTGTCCGCGTCCGCGGCGAGGAAGCCCTCGACGAAGACCAGAAACCGCTGGTGCAGCCGGCGGAGTTCGTTCTCCGAGTACAGGTCTCGGTTCGCCAGGAAGTCGATCCGGGTGGCGCCCTCGACCGCGCCGGGGCGGACCCGGACGGTCAGGTCGTCGACCCGGCCCGTGGTCAGGACGTGGACCGCTCCGTCCAGCGGTCCGAGAGGGACCTCGCTGTCGGCGAGCATCAGCTCGATGGTGGGGCCGAAGGAGGCCGCGTTGTCGCCGATCACGCCGACCTCACGCGCGACGTCCTCCTGGCGGTACCGCTGACGGCTCAGCGCTCCCGCGAGTTCCCTGCCTGCCGCCATGGCGGCCTCACCGACCGTCATCCCAGCGCCCGAGGACAGGCGAAGGGGGACCACGTTGGCGAGCGATCCGCCCGAGCGGCGCAGGGCCGCGGTGCCCCTGGCGGGGGTCGGGAGCGTGACCGTGACCTCGTCTCGTCCGGTGTGCTGCGCGAGGAAGGCTCCGAACGCGGCGACCACCGTCGGCGCCGACAGCGCGGCGCCGGGGCCTGCCGGCGCCAGCTCGCCGCCGATCACCACGGGCTCGGACTGGGCGGGTGCCGCCGTGCCTGCGAACGTGACCGGGTCCGCGACGCCGACGAGATGCTCGGCCCAGGAGTCGCGGTCGCGCTCGAAACGGTCGGATGTCCGGTAGGTCGCGTCGGATGCCACCACGGCTTCGAGGTCGAGGGCCTCGGACGGGTCGGCGGCGGCGCCGACGAACGCATGGGTGTAGAGCTCGGCGGAGCGTTCGATCAGCGTGCGCAGTCCGTGCGCGTCGAGGGCGACCTGGTGTGCGCGCACGTACCAGTAGGTGTGCTCCTCGCCGATACGCAGCACGGCCGCGACGATGAGCTGGTCGGCCGCCATGTCGACCGGTCGGGACTGTTCGTCGCGCATCCATTCCCGTGCCGCGGCAGCCGGGTTCATCCGGCCGCGGAAGTCGACGGTGGCGACGAAGTCGTCGTCGGCGGCGGTGAGGGTCTGATACGGAAATCCGTCGACCTCGACCACGTGCAGCCGCCCCGCCCCGAATTCCGTTCCTGCCCGGCGGACCGAGTCCATGAGCAGGCCGACGTCGAGCGCGCCGCGGATGTCGACGTACTGCGCGACGGAGATCGGTGCGTCACCGGAGACGCGCTGGGAGAACCAGACCGAGTGCGCGGCGGCGGAGAGCGCGAGGACCCGCGCCCGGGTACCGCAACCGGAGATGCTGGTGGGCTGCACTGGCTGGTTCACGAAACTCTCCCTCGACTCGGACTTCGGTGACCGGGAACTGCTCTGGTCTCAAAGTCTCGTCGGAGGGAAGGGGTGCGGACAGGCCCCCAAGCGGTGGCGCGGGCGACACCCAGGGTGATGGATTCACCACCCTGGGTGTCGTCGGCGTCAGAACAGGGGACCGCCGCCGAACGCGGCGCGGTGCGAGGCAGGCTGGGCGCCGTCCACGTCGGTGATCCCGTACTCGAGCGCGGTCTCGGCGGTGATCTGGGTGCTCCCGCTGAGCTTGTCGACCGCCGGGTCGTTGGCGAGGGCGACGATCACCCGCCCGATGAACTCTGGGGTCTCCGCCTCGGAGAGGGGGAACCCGGCGAAGCTCTCCATCCCGCTCGCCAGCATCGCCTCGTTGCGCACCAGCCCGGGCCAGAAGGACAGGGCCGTGACGCCGGTGCCCTTGAGTTCGACCGCCATGTCCGCCGCCATCTTGTCGAGGCCGGCCTTGGACATCCCGTACAGCACCGAGTGCAGGTAGCCGCGGGTGCCGAACGAGGAGATGTTGCCGATGAGGCCGGAACCGCGCGGGACCATGAGCTTGGCGGCCTCGACGCTGGCGACGTAGTGCGCGCGCAGTCCGACGCCGATGAGCGTGTCCCAGTCGCTGATGGGACGCTTCCAGAACGGGTCGGAGAAGCCGGCGAAACCCTTGGGGTGCGCCCAGACGTTGTTGACGAGAAGGTCCAGCCGTCCGGACTGTTCGTCGGCGATGCGGGCGAACAGCGCCTCGATCTGGGCGTCGTCGGTGTGGTCGCACTGCACGGCGATCCCGGTGCCGCCGCGCGCGGTCACCTCGGCTGCCGTCGCGTCGAGCGGACCGTCGGTCCCGACCTCGCCACGGGCCGTGACATAGACCGTCCAGCCGTCCGAGCCGAGGGCAAGCGCGATGCCCTTGCCGACGCTGCGGCTGGCGCCGGTGACGAGGGCGACCCGCCGCTCACTAGTTGCTTCATGAATAGTCACTGCGCCACCCCCGCGAACTGGCCCTCGGACACCACGGCGTCGGGGGAGAGCGGGCGGGTCAGCGACCAGGTCTCGGTGAAGTGACACTTCGACATGCGCCACTCGCCGTCCTCGACCACGTACTCGTCGGCGTATTCGCCGGTCGAGACGGTCTCGGTGTTCTCGAGCAGGTTCAGCTGACGAAAGCGCAGGGTCCACCGTCCGGTCGCGGTGCCCTCGCCCGTGATGGTGATGTCGGGGTGCAGGCCGTGGTGCATGTCGAGGATGACGTGCTTGCCACCGACCCGGTGCAGCGCGATCTTCTCGAAGATCTCGGCCATCGGCTCGATGTCGTCGAACGCGCCGAGGCGGCCGTAGTCGATGTTCGCTCCCGAGCGGATGAAGCAGGCGCGGAAGGACTTCGGGTCCTTGCCGTCACACGCCCGCCAGTATCGGTGCTTGAGGTTCTTGATCGCTTCGATCTCTTCGAGGGCGGCGATCCGTTGCGCGAGGTCCAAGGTGTGTCCCGTTCTCTGGTCACTGATCTTCTGTGACCTGGACGATAGGTGGCACGGGTCACAGCGCGCAGCAGTCCTTCCCACACTGCGGGCAAGACGGGGTCGCCCTGGAGCTACCCCCGCGCGGCCGCGGCGGCGTTCACGATGGCCGCCGACCCCGAGATCGCGGCGTCCAGGGTTGGGCCGAAGGCGCACTCGGAGAGCTCGGCGAGCGCCGGGTCCTCGTCGAAATGTTCGGGGGCCTGCATGGCGAGCAGGACGTTGAGCAGCATCCCCTTCGCGATGAACTCCCGCGCCTCCTCCGGGGTGCACCCGGTGCGGGTACGGATCTGCGTGTAGATCTCCGACATCGCGGCCCGCGCCTGCGCGCCGATCTCGGGGGTTCCGCCCGCAGAGAAGCCGTGCATCATCACCAGCAGCAGATCGCCGTCGGAGACGAGCTCGCCGTATGCGGCGCCGAGCCGGGACCAGAACTCCTCGCTCTGGGGATCGATGCCGCCCGGCTGGGTCTCGATCCGGTCCAGTTCCTCGTCGAAGGCCGCCACGATGCTCTTCAGTGCGCGGGCGAACACCTCGCGGAAGAGTTCGGCCTTGGAGCCGAACATTCGGACGACGTAGGGCTGTGACACGCCTGCCTCTTTGGCGACCGCGTCCGTGCTGGTGCCTGCGTAGCCGCCCCGCGCGAAGGCCCGTGAGGCCGCGGCGAGCACGAGCTCGCGGCGTTCCGGTGCGCTCATGCGGGTCGCGGTACGGGGGGACTTCGTCGACTCCACGGAGCCGTCTTGCACTGCCATGTTGACAGGTTATCACTCGATGCCTTAGCGTTTTCATTTAAGTAATCATTCGATGCTTACAAGCCTGATCTTCGCTTCGAGGAGTGGTGATGACCGCAACAACCGATGAACTCGATGTCCTGATCGAGAGCCCGCCTCGAACGCGGGCCGGGCGCCGGGTGCCGATCTGGCTGGCGATGCTCGCGGCCTCGCTGCCGATGTTCATGGCAACCCTGGACAACCTGGTGATGACGAGCGCGCTGCCGGTGATCCAGACGGATCTCGGTGCCTCGGTCGGGCAGCTGCAGTGGTTCATGAACGCGTACACGCTGTGCTTCGCGACGCTGATGCTCTCGGCGGCGACGCTCGGGGACCGCTGGGGCAGGCGGCGTATGTTCCTGTTCGGCATCGGGCTGTTCACGGTCGCCTCGATCGCCTCCGCGCTGTCAACCACGCCGGAGCTGCTCATCGCCTCGCGAGCCCTGCAGGGAGCAGGCGCGGCCGCGATCATGCCGCTGTCGCTGACCCTGCTCGCGGGCGCGGTGCCCGCGTCCAAGCGAGCGCTCGCCATCGGTGTCTGGGGCGGGGTGTCCGGCCTCGGCGTCGCGCTCGGCCCTGTGGTCGGCGGGGCCGTGGTCGACGGAGTCTCCTGGCAGGCGATCTTCTGGCTCAACGTCCCGGTCGCGGTGATCGCCGTGCCGCTCGCTCTCTACGCGCTCAGCGAATCCCGCGGCAGGCGTGAGCGACTCGACGTGCTCGGCGTGGTGCTGGCCGGCGCGGGCGTCTTCCTCGGTGTCTGGGGAATCGTGCACGGCAACGACGACGGTTGGACCTCCGCGAGCGTGCTGGGCGCGCTGGTCGGTTCCGTGGTCGTGCTCGGCGCATTCGTGTTCCGCGAGGCACGGACGTCGAATCCCGTGATGCCGCTGCGGCTGTTCCGTTCGCGCAGCTTCTCGATGGCCAACATCATCGGTCTCGCCTTCACGCTCGGCATGTTCGGGGCGGTGTTCCTGCTGGCCCAGTACCTCCAGATCGTGATGGGGTACAGCCCCTTCGAGGCGGGACTGCGAACCCTGCCGTGGACGGCCGCGCCGATGGTGGTGGCGCCCATCGCGGGCATCCTGGCGCCGAGGGTCGGTCTGCGGCCGCTGCTGATCGCCGGCCTCGCCCTGCAGGCGGCGTCACTGGTGTGGATGTCCCAGCTGCTCGAGCCGGGTGCCGCCTACGGCGAGATGGTGCCCGCGTTCGTGATGGCAGGCATCGGCATGGGATTGACCTTCGCCCCGAGCGCGACCGCGGTGCTGGCGGACATGGCGGAGGTGGACCACGCGACCGCCAGTTCCGCGAACTCCACCATCCGGGAGATCGGCGTGGCACTCGGCATCGCGATCCTCACGGCGGTGTTCCTCGGCAACGGCGGCAGTCTCACCCCGGCCGGCTACGCGGAGGGGCTGCAGCCCGCGCTGCTCGTCGGCGCAGGCGCCGTCGGGGTCGCCATCATCGCGGCACTGTTCATGCCGAGCAGGCAGGCGCAGCAGGTCTAGTCGGAGGACGGTCAGGGCTGACCTGGGAACGGTACCGTCGGCGGTGCCGTTCCCAGGACCGCGCGCCAGTTCGCTGCTCGCAGAGCCGTTTCCGTCAGCGCGTCGACCGCCGCCTGGCGGGTGTGCTCGGACTCGGCCCGCTCGATCACCGACCGCCACGCGACCGCGGTGTCGGCCTCGACCGTCGCCGCCAACTGGATCGCGGCGATCGGATCGGCGACAGGGAAGGGCATGGTGTAGCCCGAATCGGCCGCGGGTGCGCGGACCCCGGCAGCGGTGAGCGCATCGATGGTGGCGTCGCGCCTGGCCCGGTGGGCGGCCGCATCGACCGAGATGTCGCCCATCCGGGCGGGGTTCGAGAAGGCGGCGATCAGGCCGTAGGCGTAGACGGCGGCGTGCTCGGCGCGCAGCGCGTCGGACAGTGCCTGCTGCTCCGGCCCGAGTGACGAGGTGGGGCTTGGTGAGGTCACAGCAGCAACACCGCCTGTTCTGCCGCAACGGCGGCGCTGATCGAACCCAGCAGGCCGGCCCGATATCCGGACAGGCGACGGGCCAGGCCCGCGGCGTCGCGCTGGGAGGAGGCGAGCTGGGCGCGCAACTCGTCGATGGTCGGTGGGGGTGGCGGCGGCTCGGTGGGGGAGCCGGTCGGGCTGGGTGAGGGCAGCGCGGTCGGATCGACCCCCGCCGCGCGTGCGACCTCGGCCGAGAGTGCGTCGGCGTGGGCGCCGCGCTCGCTCGCGATGACGCTCAGCGCCCCGGCCCGCTCGGGCGCGAGGGCGGTCGCGGCGGTCGCGGTGGCCGCGTCCCGGCGCGCCGATTCGGCCGCGGAGATCAACGGATCGGGTTCGGAGGAGTCCGGGTCGGAGGAGCCGGACGTGCAGCCGGCGGACAACGCGAGCGCGGTCAGTCCGACCGACGCGGCGCCCGCGATCCGGAAGGCCGAACGCCGGGAGATCGGTGACGGGGTGACGGCTGCAGGCACCCGACCATCTTGGCAGGTGCCCCGTCGATCGCGGCGACCGAGGCTGGTCACGGAGCGGTCGAATGCGCGATATCCTTGATCATCGCGCCGGAAACCATTTCGGGCGCGCACGACTTGTGCACACGAGACCTGCCGACCACAACTGAACGAGGGAGCTCCACTGATGCCGGTTCCGCCGAAGGAGAGGGTGATCGAGCTTCTCTCCGATCTGGTTCATCGCCAGGGATACGACCTGGAGGATGTGGCGGTCACCCTCGCGGGCAAGCACAGTGTGGTCCGCGTGATGATCGACAGCGACACCGGACTCGACCTCGACGACGTCGCGGAGCTCAGCCGGACGATCTCCGAGACCTTCGACGCGACACCCGAATTCGGGGAGGCTCCCTACACGCTCGAGGTCACCTCGCCCGGGATCGACCGGCCGTTGACGGAGGACCGGCACTGGCGCAGGGCGCGTGGCCGCAAGGTCAAGATCGACCTCGCCGACGAGAGCGTGACCGGTCGTGTCGGTCAGCTCGGTGACGGCGTCATCGCGATCGTGCTGCCCGGCAAGGGCGGTCCGTCGGTGCGCGAGATAGCCCTCGCGGACATCGGCAAGGCGGTCGTGCAGGTGGAGTTCTCGCCCCCGAACGAGCGCGAGCTCGAACTGGCCGGTGGTGTGGCCGAGGGTCGGGTGGCCTCGGCACAGATCGATGAGACAGATTTTCAGGTTGATGAAGAGGTAGAGGGGTAGACAAGTGAATATCGACATTGCCGCGCTGCGCGCGATCGAGGTGGAGAAGGGTATCTCCTCAGGCACCATCATCGCGGCGATCCAGACCGCGCTGCTGACCGCGTACCGGCACACCGAGGGCCACCACGCGCACGCGCGGATCGACGTCGACACCAAGACCGGTGTCGTCCGGGTCATGACCCACGACGTCGACGCCGACGGGAACATGATCGGCGAGGAGATCGACGACACCCCTGAGGGCTTCGGGCGGATCGCCGCGACTACCGCGCGCCAGGTGATCCTGCAGCGTCTGCGGGACGCCGAGCACGAGCGCAGCTTCGGTGAATTCTCCACGCACGAAGGCGAAATCGTCGGCGGCGTCATCCAGCGCGACACCAGGGCCAACGCCCGCGGGATGGTCGTCGTGCACATCGGCAGCGAGGCCAGCGGCGCCGAGGGCATCATCCCGGCCGCCGAGCAGGTGCCGGGGGAGAGCTACGAGCACGGCGAGCGGATCAAGTGCTACGTGGTCGGCGTCACCCGCGGCCAGCGTGGCCCGCAGATCACGCTGTCCAGGACGCACCCGAACCTCGTCCGCAAGCTGTTCGCGCTCGAGGTCCCGGAGATCGCGGACGGCTCGGTCGAGATCATCGCCGTCGCCCGCGAGGCCGGTCACCGGTCGAAGATCGCCGTGCAGTCGAGGGTCCAGGGTCTCAACGCCAAGGGTGCGTGCATCGGTCCGATGGGTCAGCGGGTTCGCAATGTGATGAGCGAACTCGCGGGCGAGAAGATCGACATCATCGACTACGACCCGGATCCGGCCCGGTTCGTCGGGAACGCACTCTCCCCGTCGAAAGTGGTGTCGGTCACAGTCGTGGACGCGGATGCGCGTGCCGCCCGGGTTGTCGTCCCCGATTTCCAGTTGTCCCTGGCCATCGGCAAGGAAGGGCAAAATGCCCGCCTGGCAGCGCGGTTGACCGGGTGGCGAATCGACATCCGTAGTGACGCCGAACCCTCCCAGGATCGGCCTGCCGGACCCGCTTCCTCGCGTGTCTAGGGGCGGCATGCGGGAAACTTGCCCGAACAGCGGTAGAGTGGTCAATGGCTCAGCGTGAGCTTTCGGTACAGGCGCGTGCGAAACCGGGAGAACCGGTCCGCACATGCATCGGATGCCGTAAACAAGCGTTGGCCGCTGATCTGCTGAGGATCGTTGCGCGAGAGGTGCAGCCGCAAGGCTGGACGCTGGTGCCCGACCCGCGACGCAGACTCCCGGGGCGAGGTGCCTGGTTGCACCCCGACCCGCAGTGTCTGAGTCAGGCCGAGAAGCGCCGAGCATTCGGCAGAGCACTGCGAGTGTCCGGAAGCCTGGACACGGCGGCCCTCGATCACATGATCGAATCGCTCCCATAACAGAGCAGTACCTCTCGAGAAGTCAGGCAAACACATCATGAGCACACCGTGAAGCACCAGCGATGATCGTCCATCGGAGTTAACCCGAGGTCGTGCGGGCACCAAGCCGCGCTCGACCTCTCAGTGAGGAGAGCAGTGGCAGGCAAGGCCCGCGTGCACGAGTTGGCAAAAGAACTCGGTGTCACAAGTAAGGAACTACTCGCGAGGCTCAAGGAGCAGGGCGAGTTCGTGAAGTCGGCGTCCTCCACCGTGGAGGCCCCGGTTGCACGGCGCATCAGGGAGTCATTCCCCGGCGCACAGTCGGCGGATGCCGAGGCAGCAAAGCCCAAGACCCCGTCGCCCACCGCGGCGAAGCCCGGTGGCCCGCGCCCCGGCCCGAAGCCGGCGGCACCCGCACCGGCAGCCCCGGCTCAGCCGGTCGCCCCCGCGGCCCCGGCAGCGCCGACCCCGGCCCCCGTCGCCCAGCAGCCGGCACCGCGCCCGGCCGCGCCCGCGGCGCCGGTCCCGGCTGCCCCGCCGGTCCCCGCACCCGCGGCTCCGGCAGCGCCTGCGGCACCCGCCGCGAGTGCGGCTCCGGCCGCGCCTGCGGCCCCCGCAGGTCCGAAGCCCGGCCCGAAGCCGCCGCGCGTCGGTAACAACCCGTACTCCTCGGCCCCGGCCGAGCGTCCCGCGCCGCGTCCGGCCCCGGGTGCACCCCGTCCGGGTGCCCCGCGTCCGGCTCCCGGCCAGGGCGGTCCCCGTCCCGCGCCCGGCGCACCGCGTCCGGCCGCAGGTCAGGGCGGTCCCCGTCCGGCTCCCGGCCAGGGTGGCCCGCGTCCGAGCCCCGGCTCGATGCCTCCTCGCCCGAACCCGGGTGCCATGCCGTCCCGTTCGGCTCGTCCCGCTCCCGGTGCCGGTAGGCCCGGCGGCGGCGGCGGTCGTCCCGGTGGTCCGGGCGGTCGTCCGCCCGGTGGCGGCGGATACCGCGGTGGCGGAGCTCCCGGCGCAGGTGCAGGCACGGGCGCTCCCGCCGGTGGCGCTCCCGCAGGTGGTTTCCGCGGTCGTCCCGGTGGCGGCGGTGGCCGTCCCGGACAGCGTGGTGCCGCGGCAGGCGCGTTCGGTCGCCCCGGTGGTGCCGTTCGTCGTGGCCGTAAGTCGAAGCGGGCGAAGCGCGCCGAGTACGAGAGCATGCAGGCTCCCGCAGTCGGTGGCGTCAGGCTGCCTCGCGGCAACGGCGAGACCATCCGTCTCGCCCGCGGCGCGTCGCTGTCCGACTTCGCCGACAAGATCGATGCGAACCCCGCAGCACTCGTGCAGGCGCTGTTCAACCTCGGCGAGATGGTCACGGCCACGCAGTCGGTGAACGACGAGACCCTCGAGTTGCTCGGCGGCGAGATGAACTACGTCGTCCAGGTCGTCAGCCCGGAGGATGAGGACCGCGAGCTGCTCGACTCGTTCGACCTGACCTACGGCGAGGATGCCGGTGGCGAGGAGGACCTCGAGTCCCGTCCGCCGGTGGTCACCGTCATGGGCCACGTCGATCACGGTAAGACCCGACTGCTCGACACGATCCGTAAGGCCAACGTCCGTGAGGGCGAGGCCGGCGGCATCACCCAGCACATCGGCGCCTACCAGGTGCTGACCGAGCTGGACGGCAACGAGCGCCTGGTCACCTTCATCGACACCCCCGGTCACGAGGCCTTCACGGCCATGCGTGCCCGTGGTGCGAAGGCCACCGACATCGCGATCCTCGTGGTCGCGGCCGACGACGGCGTCATGCCGCAGACGGTGGAGGCGATCAACCACGCCCAGGCGGCCGACGTGCCGATCGTGGTCGCGGTGAACAAGATCGACAAGGAGGGGGCAAACCCCGACAAGATCCGCCAGCAGCTCACCGAGTACGGCCTCGTCACCGAGGAGTACGGCGGAGACACCATGTTCGTCAACATCTCGGCCAAGCAGGGCACCAACATCGATGCCCTCCTGGAAGCGGTGCTGCTGACCGCGGATGCCTCCCTGGATCTGCGCGCCAACCCGGACATGGATGCCCAGGGTGTCGCCATCGAGGCGCACCTCGACCGTGGCCGCGGCCCCGTCGCGACCGTGCTCATCCAGCGCGGAACGCTGCGGGTCGGCGACTCGATCGTGGCGGGCGACGCCTACGGACGCGTTCGCCGGATGGTCGACGAGCACGGCAACGACGTGCTCGAGGCGCTGCCCTCGCGTCCCGTCCAGGTGGTCGGCTTCACGTCAGTCCCCGGTGCAGGCGACAACCTGCTCGTGGTCGACGAGGACCGCATCGCCCGGCAGATCGCGGATCGTCGCAATGCGCGCAAGCGCAATGCGCTGGCCGCACGCAGCCGCAAGCGGATCAGCCTCGACGATCTCGATGCAGCGCTCAAGGAGACGAGTCAGCTCAACCTCATCCTCAAGGGCGACAACTCGGGCACCGTGGAGGCGCTCGAAGAGGCCCTGCTCGGCATCCAGATCGACGACGAGGTGCAGTTGCGCGTCATCGACCGCGGTGTCGGTGGCGTGACCGAGACGAACGTGAACCTGGCCTCGGCCTCGAACGCGATCATCATCGGCTTCAACGTCCGGGCCGAGGGCAAGGCAACCGAGCTGGCGAACCGCGAGGGCGTCGACATCCGGTACTACTCGGTGATCTACCAGGCCATCGACGAGATCGAGAAGGCCCTCAAGGGCATGCTCAAGCCGATCTACGAAGAGGTCGAGCTGGGTACGGCCGAGATCCGTGCCATGTTCCGGTCCTCGAAGGTCGGTAACATCGCCGGCTGCCTGGTCACCTCGGGTGTCGTCAAGCGCAACGCCAAGGCACGGCTGCTGCGTGACAACGTGGTCGTGGCCGAGACCGTCACCATCTCCTCGCTCAAGCGGGAGAAGGAGGACGTCACCGAGGTCCGCGACGGTTACGAGTGTGGTCTGACCGTCACGTACAACGACATCAAGGTCGGCGACGTCATCGCGGCGTACGAGCTTCGCGAGAAGCCGCGCGACTGAGCTGAGTGACACCATGTGCGCGCCTCGTCGACCTGTGGTCGGCGGGGCGCGCACTGGGCAGACCGACGGGAGGGCTCGTTGTATCTCGGTGCTCTTGAGCTGGACATCCTGCTGGGCGACGTGCGTTCGCTCAAGGAGAAGCGGTCTGTGGTCAAGCCCGTGATCGCTGCCCTCGCCCGATACGGGGTGTCCGTCGCCGAGACCGGTGAGCACGACCGCTACCGGCGTTCACTGCTCGGTGTCGCGGTCGCGAGTGCCGACGTCGGCCATCTCACCGAGGTGCTCGACACCTGCGAACGGCACGTCGCCGGCAGGCCCGAGTTGCAGTTGCTCGCGGTGCGGCGAAGGATCTTCGGACCCGAGGATTGACTCGGTGTCCGCATGGAATTGAATGGTTTCACCGACGGCAACGCCGTCGGATGATTTCGAGAAGGGACATCCCGTCATGGCAGATCCGGCGAGGGCGCGCAAGCTGGCCAAGCGCATCGCGACGATCGTCGCGTCGGCGATCGGGGGCGAGATCAAGGATCCGCGCCTCGACTTCGTCACGATCACCGATGCCAAGGTCACCGCGGACCTGCACGACGCGACCGTCTACTACACGGTTCGTGGTGTCGACCTCGAGACCGAACCCGATTACGAGGGTGCCGCGGCCGGCCTCGCGAAGGCCACCGGATCGCTGCGCTCCAAGGTGGGCGCGGGTACCGGCGTCCGGTTCACCCCGACCCTGACCTTCGTCGCCGACACCGTGCCCGACACGGCCCGGCACATGGAGGAGCTCCTCGCCAAGGCCCGCGCGGCTGACGACGAGGTGGCCCGTGCGAGGGCGAACGCAACGCATGCGGGCGAGGCCGATCCGTACAAGGAGCCGCGCTCGGTGGACGACGAGGACGACGACCGGGTCGGCGAGGACGACTAGGGCCCGGGATGACCGTGACCGAGCAGAACTCTGACGTCGACCTGGCCGGCGCGGTCGGGTTGCTGTCCGCCGCCGCATCGGTGACGGTGCTGTGCCACATCCAGCCGGATGCGGACACCATCGGCAGCGGGCTCGCCCTTGCGATCGTCCTCGAGCGCAAGGGCATCCCGGTCCAGGTGGCGTTCGCGCGGCCGGACGAACTGCCGGAGTCGATGAGCGGCCTGCCGGGAACACACCTGCTGGCCGCGGCCTCTGAGGTCAACCCCGAGGTGGACCTGTTGGTGACGGTCGACTGCGGTAGCCGTGGTCGGCTCGGTGACCTGGCCGACCGCTTCGACGGCGCGCGCACCAGCCTGGTGATCGACCACCACCGCTCCAACACCCGATACGCCGAGCACAACCTGGTCGACGAGTTGGCCGAGTCGACGACCGCGATCCTCGCACGGCTCCTCGACGAGTGGGGCGTGGAGATCGATCGGGACATCGCACACTGCCTGTACGCCGGTCTGGTCACCGACACCGGTTCGTTCCGCTGGGTCCAGCCCGGTACCCACCTGCTGGCCGAGCGGCTCATCGACACCGGCATCGACTCGGCGGAGATCGCCCGCGTGCTGCTCGACACCCATCCGTTCGGCTGGCTGCCGATGCTGGCCGCGGTGCTCGGGTCGGCGCAGCTGGTCCCCGACTCCGCCGAGGGACTGGGGCTCGTCTACGCGCTGCTCCGGCACGAGGACACCATCGGGATGCGCTCCGAGGAGATCGAGAGCGTGATCGACATCGTGCGGACCACGTCGGAGGCCGAGGTCGCCGCCGTGCTCAAGGAGACCGCACCCGGTCACTGGTCGGTGTCGCTGCGGTCGAAGGCCGCCCTCGACGTGTCGGTCGTCGCCGCTCGGCTCGGCGGGGGCGGACACCGGTTCGCGTCCGGGTACACCGCCGAGGGTGACAGCGAGTACGTCGTCGCCGCGCTGCTCGGCGCCCTCTCATGAGAGACATTGGCTGAGCGGACCGCCCGGCGGAGCCGGGCCGAACCGTCCGCCTCGCGGATTCTGGGGCTCGCGCTACCGGCGCTTGGCGTGCTGGCCGCCGAACCGCTGTACCTGCTCTTCGACATCGCGGTGGTCGGCAGACTCGGCGCGCTCGCGCTTGCCGGGCTGGCCGTCGGCGGGCTGATCCTGGCGCAGGTCAGTACCCAGCTCACCTTCCTCTCCTACGGCACCACCGCGCGCGCCGCCCGGATGCACGGTTCGGGTGACGAGGCGGGCGCGGTCCGCGAGGGCGTACAGGCCACCTACCTCGCCGTTGGTATCGGGCTGGCGATCATCGCCGCGGTCCAGGTCCTGGCCGAGCCGGTCACCTCGCTGATCGCCGGCGGCGGTGACATCGCCGCGGAGGCGCTGTCGTGGCTGCGCATCGCGGTGTTCGGCGCGCCCCTGATCCTGATTGCGATGGCGGGCAACGGCTGGATGCGCGGCGTCCAGAACACGGTGCGCCCGCTGCGCTTCGTGCTGGTGGGACTCGGGCTGTCCGCCGTGCTGTGCCCGGTCCTGGTGCACGGCCTGCTCGGGGCGCCGCGCTGGGAACTGATCGGCTCCGCGGTCGCCAATGTCGTCGGGCAGGCCGTCACGGCGGTGTTCTTCGTCGTGGCGCTGCTGCGGCAGGCCCGCTCCACGGGCTCGGGGGTTTCCCTGCGACCGGACTCGGCGGTGATGCGGGCCCAGGTCGTGCTGGGCCGGGACCTGATCCTGCGGAGCCTCGCCTTCCAGGCCTGCTTCCTGTCGGCGGCTGCCGTCGCGGCCCGGTTCGGGGCTGCCGCGGTCGCCGCCCATCAGGTGGTGCTGCAGCTGTGGAACCTGGTCGCGCTGACCCTGGACTCGCTCGCGATCGCCGCGCAGACACTGGTCGGTGCGGCGCTCGGTGCGGGCAGGGCGGCGCAGGCGAAGGGTCTCGCGCGGCGGCTCACCGAATGGTCGACGGTGTTCGCGGTGGCGCTGGCCACGGCGTTCGCGCTCGGGCACACGGTGATTCCGGGACTGTTCACCGATGACGCCGCCGTCCTCGGCCAGATCGACGTCATCTGGTGGTTCTTCGTCGCGATCATGCCGGTCGCGGGGGTGGTCTTCGCGCTGGACGGGGTGTTGCTCGGCGCGGGCGACGCGCCGTTCCTGCGCAACGCGACGCTCGGTTGTGCGATCGTCGGATTCCTGCCCCTGATCTGGCTCTCGCTCATCCAGGACTGGGGTCTGGCGGGAATCTGGTCGGGGCTTACGGTGTTCATGGTGCTGCGGATGCTGGCCGTCGTGTGGCGGGTGGGTTCCGGCCGATGGGCAGTGACCGGTGCCGATATACAGGCGGGAAGGTAGTGCACGTGACACGCAAGTTGTGGGCGGTGAGCGACACCCATGTCGGGCATCGCGGAAATCGTCCGATCACCGAGGAGCTGTACCCGGATTCGCCGGAGGACTGGCTGATCCTCGCGGGAGACGTCTCGGAGAAGACCGACGACATCGCGTGGGCGCTGAAACTGCTCCGCAGCCGGTTCGAGAAGGTGATCTGGGTGCCCGGCAACCACGAACTGTGGACGACGGCCAAGGATCCCGTCCAGATCCACGGCGCGGCCCGGTACGACTACCTGGTCGCGATGTGTCGTGAGCTCGACGTGATCACGCCGGAGGATCCCTATCCGGTGTGGGAGGGCGAGGGCGGCCCGGCCACCCTCGTTCCGATGTTCCTGCTCTACGACTACACGTTCAGGCCGCCGGGTTCGATCTCCAAGGCACACGCGCTGCAGATCGCGCGGGACAAGAACGTGGTCGCCACCGACGAGTTCCTGCTCTCCTGCGAGCCGTACAGCACCAGGGAGGCCTGGTGTCACGCCAGGGTGGAGTCGACCCGCGCCCGGCTGGACGCGCTGGACCCCAGTGTCCCGACGGTGCTGATCAATCACTTCCCGCTGGTCCGCGAACCCACCTCGGTCTTGTTCTACCCCGAGTTCTCGCTGTGGTGCGGCACCGAGCTGACGGCCGACTGGCACACCCGCTACAACGCCATCTGCAGCGTGTACGGCCACCTGCACATCCCGCGCACCACCTACTACGACGGCGTTCGCTTCGAGGAGGTCTCGCTCGGTTATCCGCGTGAGTGGCAGCGCCGCGGGATGCCCGAGCGGCTGTTGCGCCAGATCCTGCCGGTGCCGGAGTACCCGCCGGGCACGCTGAACAAGTGGGGCGGCCACTTCAAGGTCACCCCGGAGCAGGAAGCCGAGTTCGATGCGATGAGGGCGGGGCGCGCGTGATCGAGAAGATTCTGCCGACCGGCGTCGCGTTCGCCGAACTGTTCGAGGATCCGCCGGGACTCGTGCCGCACCCGCAGGAGGAGTCGCTGATCTCCCGGGCGGTCGAGAAGCGCCGCCGCGAGTTCACCAGCGCGCGGCACTGCGCGCGGGTCGCGCTCGACAAGCTCGGCATGGACCCGGCGCCGATCCTCAAGGGCGAGCGGGGCGTTCCGTTGTTCCCGCGCGGGGTGGTCGGCAGCCTGACGCACTGCGACGGCTACCGAGGCGCGGTCCTCGGCTACTCGATGCAGGTCCGGTCGGTCGGCATCGACGCGGAGCCGCACGGTCCGCTCCCTGACGGCGTCCTGGACGCGGTCAGCCTGCCGGAGGAGCGCACCGCGATCGCGGCCGCCGAGGCGGGCGTCGTGCACTGGGACCGGATCCTCTTCTGCGCCAAGGAGGCCACCTACAAGGCATGGTTCCCCGTGACCGGCCGCTGGCTCGGGTTCGAGGACGCGCACATCACCTTCACCCTGTCCGAGGCCGCGGAGGGCGCGGCGGCGGGCACCTTCCACTCGAAGCTGTTGGTGCCGGGGGAGGCGACGTCGGGCCCGCCGCTGTCCTCGTTCGACGGACGCTGGATGGTCGCCGACGGCCTGGTGATCACCGCGATCACCGTCCAGTAGTCTCGAAACCCGTGTCTTCTCACCGCAAACCGTCCTCCGGCCTCGTTGGCGCCGGGCTGCTGATCGTCGACAAGGACGCGGGGATGACCAGCCACGACGTCGTGGCCCGGTGTCGCAAGATCCTGAACACGCGCAAGGTCGGGCATGCGGGCACCCTCGATCCGATGGCCACCGGTGTGCTGGTCCTCGGCGTCGAGCGGGCCACCAAGCTGCTCGGGCTGCTGGCCCTGACCACCAAGGCGTACACGGCGACGATCCGGCTCGGCCAGGCGATGACCACCGACGATGCCGAGGGCGAGCTGATCTCGGAGGCAGACGCCTCCGCCGTCACCGACGCCGAGATCGCGGCCGTGATGGCCACGCTGACCGGCGACATCTCGCAGGTCCCGGCCAGCGTCAGCGCGATCAAGGTGGACGGGCAGCGGGCCCACAAGCTGATCCGCGCGGGCGAGGAGTTCGAACTCAAGGCCCGGCCCGTCACGGTGGACCGGTTCGCGCTGACCGAGACGAGGCGCCAGGGGCCGTTCGTCGATCTCGACGTGGAGGTCGAGTGCTCGTCCGGAACCTACGTCCGGGCGCTGGCCCGCGATCTGGGCGCCGCGCTCGGCGTCGGGGGACACCTGACCGTGCTGCGGCGCACCCGGGTCGGCCCGTTCTCCCTTGAGCACGCGCGCACCCTCGAGGCACTCGCCGAGGACCCGGCGGTCAGCCTCGACATCGATCAGGCCGCCCAGACCGCGTTCGCGCACCGGCAGATCACCGCGGACGAGGCCGAGTCGATCAGCCAGGGTCGGTGGCTCGAGCCGATCGGGATCCCGGGCACCTATGCGGCCATCGACCCGGGCGGCCACACGATCGCACTGCTGCAGGAGCGTGGCAGGCGAGCCAGTTCGGTGATGGTGGTCCGCCCGGCGACGTTGCGGGACCACTAGCCCGAATCGGGCGAATCCTCGACCCGCACCCCCGGCCGCAGTAGCCGCCAGGCCAGCACCAGCAGTGCTGCGACACCGAGCAGGAGCAGCACGGCCGTCGTCGGGATGGAATCGCCGAACCGCATGACCTGGGTCTCCAGCGCGAAACCGGTATCGGCTCCGATGGTTCCTGCCAGGGCTGAGGTGCCGTCGGACAGCAGGAACAGGACGCCGACGGCAATGAAGAAGACGCCGGAGATCAGCGATGTGGTGTGCAGGTGGAAGCGGCCGAGCGTGATGGCGCGACCTCGCAGCCAGCGGCGATGACCCAGATCGAAGCGGTCCCAGAGGATCGCCATCAGGAACAGCGGCATGGCCATCCCGAGGGCGTAGACGGCAAGTAGCGAGCCGCCGTGGAGGGGGGAGGAACTCAGTGCCGCGACGGTGAGGATCGAGCCGAGGATGGGGCCGACACAGAAACCGGACAGGCCGTAGACCATGCCGAGCAGATAGACGGCGCCACCCCTGTCCGAGCGGCCGTGCTGGGCCATCTTGCGCTGCGTGAACTCGAATGTGAAACCGCGGCCGAGGATCTGGAGGATGCCCAGCACGATGATGGTCACGCCGCCGACGGTGATCACCGTGTCGCGGTGCCGGGAGAGCACCCCTCCCAGGAGGGAACCGGCCGCGCCCAACGGTACGAGAGTCGTGCACAGGCCCAGGTAGAACGTGCCGGTTCGGGTGATCAGCTTGCCGGTGGAGTTGAAGGAGTAGGCGAAGAAACTGGGCAGCAGTAGCGCGCTGCACGGGCTGAGCAGGGCGAGCAGTCCGCCGAGGAAGGCTGCGCCGTATCCGATTCCGAAGCTCACTACCGACCCGCCTCGGTGCCGTCCTGCAGTCCGGCTTCGATGACCGCGATCATCTGCTCGATCGGACGCGCGCCGAGTACGGGCCGGCCATTGATCAGGAAGGCGGGGGTGGAATTGATGCCGATGCCGATCGCCTCGTCGACATCGGTCTTCATGGCGGCGCGCGCGGCATCGGAATCCATGTCGGCACGGAACCGGGTCAGGTCCGCGACTCCGGCCTGCCCGGCCCATTCGGTCAGCCGATCGGCGGTGTAGACGCCGGTGTTCTTCTTGGCGGGCGAGTGCTCGAACATGATCGCGTGCATTTCCGGGAACTTGCCCTGCTGCCCGGCCGCCCAGACTGCGCGCGCCGCGAGTTCGGATTCGTCGCCGAAGATCGCGAGGTTGCGCCATTCGATCCGCAACTGGCCGCTGTCGACGTACTTCTCGACGAGTTCGGGCTCGGTGTTCTGTGCGAACTGGCGGCAGAACGGGCACTGGAAATCGGAGTACTCGATCATGACCACGGGTGCGGTCACCGAGCCCCGTGCCATCGGGTCGGCGGCATCGCGACGCGCGAATGCGGCCAGCTGTCGGTACATCTCACTGTCGCCGGACTGCGTCGCGGTGGCCTTACCCGCCTGCTCGGACTCGGCGCTCGTGCCGCTGTCGAACTGGGAGATCGCCAGGACCAGCAGTACGACGGCTGCGAGGACGGCGAGCCCCGCAGCGAACTTACGGGTGGGTGAACTGGTGGGAATCGACTTCCTGGGACGACGCTGGGGACGGACAGACATGATGGGAGGGCTCCTGACTGCGCGCGCCGACTCACCGGGCGCGCGAACTACGAATTGACGACATGACAAAGCCAGGCCCGAGCACCACCCCGTCGGGGTGATGTCGAGGCCGGGTGAGGTCGTCTAAATTCGCAGAATGGTGGTCAGGTCCAGGGCAGGCGGTGGGGGACCGGTTGCCCCGATCAGCCGGACGTCGGCGTGGATCGAGCGCCCGAGCGCCACCGCCGTCGGCACCTCGTAGCCGGCGAGCGGCACCCGCAGGTCCTCGCGGTGCGGGACCCCCGCCTGGATCGGTGCCACCGGTGCCGGATCCTGACGGCAGGCGGGTGACTTTCCGATGGCAGCCTGTAGATCCGCGGTGACCGGCACGACGTGGGCGAGCGAGGAACCTTCGGCAACCGCGGTCCGCTCGGCGAGCGGGCAGGCCGCGATGATCCCGATGATCATTCCGATGATCGCGGTCAGCACGCCGCCGAGCAGCATGGTCCGATGCCGCCGAGAGGGCCGCCGATGCGACCCGGATCGGGAACTCACTCGCCGCACCCCGGTCAGTCCTCGACGAGCCAGATCGCCTCGGCGGCCGGATTGCCCAGGTCCACGGTGTCGTCGACACCGTCCCCGAGCCGGACCGAGACGGTGCCTGCGAAGTCGCGCCGTTCGACCACCGTGATCGTCAGGTCGAGGGCGATCCCCACCGTGTCGAAGTACCGCAGCATCGCCGGGTCGGAGTCGGAGATCCGCGCCACCCTGCCGCTCTCGCCGTCCGCGAAATCGCTGAGCTGCCGGGCGGGCGGGGTCGGGATCGCGCCGTCGGCGGTCGGGATCGGGTCGCCGTGCGGGTCCCGCTCCGGATGGCCCAGCTTGGCGTCGATCCGGGCGATCATCAGCTCCGAGACCGCGTGCTCGAGGACCTCGGCCTCGTCGTGCACCTCGTCCCAGCCGTAGCCGAGTTCGTTGACCAGGAAGGTCTCGATCAGCCGATGCCTGCGGACCATGCCGATCGCGGCGGCCCGGCCCCGGTCGGTCAGCGCGATCGAGCCGTAGCGGGCGTGGTCCACCAGACCCTGGCCCGCGAGCTTGCGGATCGCCTCGGACACCGTGGAGGCCGACACCCCGATCTTCTCGGAGAGCATCTTCGTCGAGACGTGCTCACCGGACCATTCGCCTGCCGTCCAGATCACCTTGAGGTAGTCCTGCGCGACGGTGGTCAGGGATTCCGGCGCTGCCGGACTCCCGGTCTCGCTCGGTCCACTCTTGCTCTCGGCCACGATCATGAGCTTAGGCAATGCACGCGTGCGGGCATAAGCCGACACTCTCGAGGCCCGGGGGCGGGGGGACCCGACAGGGGGATTCGTGGGCAATAGGGGCTGCGGACACGGGCCTGCCCCTATTCGACCCCTAACGCGTGCTCGACGTCCCGGCAAGCGGCATCCGCGCTGGTATCAATATGCGATGACCTCCTCGATGATGACCGACACGATGACGACCGATGCGGTGACGGTTCAGTCGGCGCCCTCGGGTGGCCCCACGACTCCAGTCCCGGTCTCGACAGCTCGGCTGACCGCCGACGAGCGCCGCCGCCAACTGATCGAGTGTGCGCTGGACATCGCCGAGCGCGGCGGGATCGGCGCGGTCACGGTGCGGGCGATCGCGCGGGAGGCAGGCATCTCCCTCGGGATGGTGCACTACTGCTTCGCGAGCAAGGAAGCACTGCTGACGGAGATGGCCGAGAGGCTGGTGCTCGAGCTGAGCACGGCCTCCCAGATGATGCTCGCCGCGGTGGCCGACGCGCAGCAAGAGCCCGGGCGGGCGGGCCTGCACGAGTTGGTCCGGATCGGGCTGAATGCCATGTGGTCGATCGTCGAGGCAAATCCGAACCGCAGGTTGCTCACCTACGAGATCGCCACGCACGCCCTGCGCCTGCGCGAGGCCGGGTCGCCGGACGCGGGGGACGTGGTCGGCGAGCAGTACCGGATCATGGACCGGGAGGTCACGGCGTTTCTCGACGAGAGTGCGGTCCGCACCGGGATGGTGTGGACGGAGCCGGTCGCGGCGATCGCGCACCGCAACCTGTCCATCGTCGACGGTCTTGTGCTGCGCTGGTTGGTGGACCGGGACACCGACGCGATCGCCGCCGGACTCGCCGAGGTCGCGAACGCGATCGCCGCGAAGGCCCTCGAGTCCTGAGCCGAAGGTGACGCGCTCGGACCGGGGCCGTAGGCTGCCACTCGTGCAGAGATGGCGTGGTCTCGACGAAGTGCCTGCCGACTGGGGTCGTTGCGTTCTCACGATCGGCGTTTTCGATGGCGTGCACCGTGGGCACGCACAACTGATCAGCAGGGCGGTCAAGGCCGCCAGCGAGCGTGGAATCGCAAGTGTGCTCATGACTTTCGATCCGCATCCGGCCGAGGTCGTGCGCGCGGGCAGTCACCCCGCGCAGTTGACGACGCTCGCGCGCAGGGCGGAACTGGCCGAGGAACTCGGCATCGACGTCTTCTGCGTGATGCCGTTCACCCCGGAGTTCATGAAGCTGACCCCCGAGCGCTACGTGCACGAGATCCTCGTGGAGCGGCTGCACGTCGCGGAGGTGGTGGTCGGCGAGAACTTCACCTTCGGGCGCAAGGCGGCGGGCAACGTGGACCTGCTGCGCAAGACCGGCGAACGGTTCGGCTTCGCGGTCGACGGGGTCAGCCTGCTGGCCGAACACGCGGTGACCTTCTCGTCGACGTACATCCGCTCGTGTGTGGACGCGGGCGACGTCGCGGCCGCTTCCGAGGCCCTGGGTCGACCGCACCGGGTCGAGGGTGTGGTGGTGCACGGCGACGGGCGCGGCCGCCAGCTCGGCTTCCCCACGGCGAACATCGCGCCCCCGATGTACTCGGCGATTCCCGCGGACGGCGTGTACGCGGCGTGGTTCACCGTTCTCGGCGCAGGACCGCTGACCGGAACCGTCGTTCCTGGCGAGCGGCACCAGGCGGCGGTGTCGGTGGGCACCAACCCGACGTTCTCCGGACGCACCCGCACGGTCGAGGCGTTCGTGCTCGACGGTGAGGCCGATCTGTACGGCCAGCACGTCGCGGTCGATTTCGTCGAGCGACTGCGGGGCATGGAGAAGTTCGACTCGGTCGATGAACTCGTCGCGCAGATGGGCAGGGACGCGGAGCGCTCGCGCGAGATCCTGATCGAGGCCGACCTGCGTCACGGTGAGTAATTCGCCCCGAATGCCCTGGTAGTATCTCCTGTCGGTGTGTGCTGCGGTCCGCGGTGGCCGCACCAACTGGGGCGAACATCTTCGGGTGGGAGCCCCGGTTCCAATCACGCGGACGTCAGTTACAGGAGATTCACAGTGGCATTGACCACCGAAGAGAAGAAGGCCGTGCTCGGCGAGTACGGACTGCACGAGACCGACACCGGTTCGCCGGAGGCGCAGGTGGCGATGCTCACCAAGCGCATCGTCGACCTCACCGAGCACCTGAAGAAGCACAAGCACGACCACCACTCCCGCCGCGGCCTGCTGCTGCTGGTCGGACGCCGTCGTCGTCTGCTCAAGTACGTTCAGAAGGTCGACATCGCGCGTTACCGCTCGCTGATCGAGCGTCTGGGCCTGCGTCGATAATTCGGCGTACACGGTGACCCGCGACACGTTGCGGGTCATCTGGACGTGAACTTCCCGGTAGCCAGCGAGCCGAGTGCATAGACTTGGCCTCGCTGGCTACCGGTGTTTTTCGCGCCGCAGCTTTAGCATCGGATCCACGGGATCCAGCCGTACGTACCTGAAGCCGTGGCGTCGGTCCTCGGTAGTGGTCACTCGGACGCGTCGATCTCAAGACGGCGCCAATCCGGAGGGCTTCGATCGATGACCGCCTCCGCGCAGCGACGTTCCCGCCCGCCTCGGGCGCTGGACCGTCGTGATGGTGCGCGTCGCAGCCAGGAGGGCTGCGACGCCCACACACGGATACGGCAAAAGACGAGAGGACGAGAAGAGAAAAGATGACAGAGAATTCCGCAGTAGAGGTCGACGAGGGCGTGTTCGAATCCACCGCCGTGATCGACAACGGGAGCTACGGCACCCGCACCATCCGTTTCGAGACCGGTCGTCTCGCGCAGCAGGCCGCAGGCTCCGTCGTCGCCTACCTGGACGACGAGACCATGCTGCTGTCGGCCACCACGGCCAGCAAGCACCCCAAGGAGCACTTCGACTTCTTCCCCCTCACGGTGGACGTCGAGGAGCGCATGTACGCCGCGGGCCGTATCCCCGGCTCTTTCTTCCGTCGTGAGGGCCGTCCCTCCACGGACGCGATCCTGACCTGCCGTCTGATCGACCGGCCGCTGCGCCCGTCCTTCGTCGACGGTCTGCGCAACGAGATCCAGGTCGTCGTGACGGTCCTGAGCCTGGACCCGAAGGACCTGTACGACGTGGTCGCGATCAACGCCGCCTCGGCGTCGACGCAGATCGCGGGCCTGCCGTTCTCCGGCCCGGTCGGTGGCGTTCGTGTCGCGCTGCTCACCTCGGACGAGAACAAGAAGGGCCAGTGGGTCGCCTTCCCGACCGTCGAGCAGCTCGAGACCGCGGTCTTCGACATGGTCGTCGCCGGCCGTATCGTCTCCGGTTCCGGTGACGACGCCGACGTCGCGATCATGATGGTCGAGGCCGAGGCCCCCGCGCACGTGATCGACCTGATCGACGGCGGCGCGCAGGCGCCGACCGAGGCGATCGTGGCCGAGGGCCTCGAGGCCGCCAAGCCGTTCATCGCGCGTCTGTGCGCCGCTCAGCAGGCACTCGCCGCCAAGGCTGCCAAGCCGACCGGCGACTACCCGGTGTTCCCGGCCTACCAGGACGACGTCTTCGCCGCCGTGGAGAAGGCCGCAGCCGACAAGCTCAGCGCCGCACTGACCATCGCGGGCAAGCAGGAGCGCGACGACAAGACCGACGAGATCAAGGTCGAGGTCCTCGAGCAGGTCGCCCCGAACTTCGAGGGTCGCGAGAAGGAGATCGGCGCGGCGTTCCGCTCGCTGACCAAGAAGCTCGTGCGCCAGCGGATCCTCAAGGATCACTTCCGCATCGACGGCCGCGGCATCACGGACATCCGTTCGCTGTCGGCCGAGGTCGCGGTCATCCCGCGGGCCCACGGCTCCGCGCTGTTCGAGCGTGGCGAGACCCAGATCATGGGCGTCACCACCCTCGACATGGTCAAGATGGCGCAGCAGATCGACTCGCTGGGCCCCGAGACCAGCAAGCGCTACATGCACCACTACAACTTCCCGCCGTACTCCACCGGTGAGACCGGTCGCGTCGGCTCGCCGAAGCGTCGCGAGATCGGCCACGGCGCCCTCGCCGAGCGCGCCCTGATGCCGGTGCTGCCGAGCCAGGACGAGTTCCCGTACGCGATCCGTCAGGTCTCGGAGGCGTTGAGCTCCAACGGTTCCACCTCGATGGGCTCCGTCTGTGCCTCGACCCTGTCGCTGCTCAACGCCGGTGTGCCGCTGAAGGCTCCGGTCGCGGGCATCGCCATGGGCCTGGTCTCCGACCAGGTCGACGGTGAGACCCGGTACGTGGCGCTGACCGACATCCTCGGTGCCGAGGATGCGTTCGGCGACATGGACTTCAAGGTCGCGGGCACGAAGGACTTCGTCACGGCGCTGCAGCTGGACACGAAGCTCGACGGCATCCCGTCCAAGGTGCTGGCAGGCGCGCTGTCGCAGGCGCACGACGCCCGCACCACGATCCTCGAGGTCATGGCCGAGGCCATCGACACCCCGGACGAGATGAGCCCCTACGCCCCGCGCGTCACGGCCATCAAGGTGCCGGTCGACAAGATCGGCGAGGTCATCGGGCCCAAGGGCAAGATGATCAACTCGATCACCGAGCAGACCGGTGCGAACATCTCCATCGAGGACGACGGCACCGTGTTCGTCGGCGCCACCGATGGTCCGTCTGCGCAGGCCGCGATCGACATGATCAACGCCATCGCCAACCCGCAGCTGCCCAAGGTGGGCGAGCGCTTCCTCGGCACGGTCGTCAAGACCACCGCCTTCGGCGCGTTCGTCTCGCTGCTCCCGGGCCGCGACGGGCTGGTGCACATCTCGAAGCTGGGCAACGGCAAGCGGATCGCCAAGGTCGAGGACGTGGTCAACGTGGGCTCCAAGCTCCGCGTCGAGATCGCCGACATCGACAACCGCGGCAAGATCTCGCTGATCCCCGTCGAGGACGAGGCCGCTGCGGCCGACGCGCCTGCTGACGCGGCCGCCGACGAGGCGACCGACTCGGAGTAGATCCGGGCCGAACCGCTGGTAGAGCACCGGTGCCCC
>NZ_JBSGTR010000014.1:0-89650 GCF_053607505.1 Rhodococcus sp. NPDC055112 | reverse complement strand
GTTGACGAGTCTCTGCACTCGTCAACCGCGCACGGGCGGCGGAGCCGCCTAGGGCAGGACCAGGATCTTCACGTGCGCCTCGGGGTCGCGCAGCGCGGTGAAGGCATCCGCCACGCCGTCCAGGCCGACCCGGCCGGTGATGATGGACTCGGCGTCGATCTCGCCGTCGGCCAGCCGCTGCAGGGTGATGCCGTAGGCGTTCTCGTACGGGCCGTGGCCGAAGTTGATCGCGATCCGGCGGAACTGCCCGACCACCGGAATGATCGTCTCGTCGGCGAACGGCGCCGCCAGCACCTGGATCCGCGAGTTGAACGGCATCGTGTGCATCAGGGTGCCCAGGATCCCGGCCCGGCCGCTGCACTCATACGCGATGAGGATGCCCGCGCCCGCCTGGCCCACGAGGGTGTTTCCCTCGGCGACCATCTGGTTCCACAGCTCGATGGGGTCCTGCTCGTTCGGGTCGACGACGATGTCGGCGCCCATCTTCGCGGCGAGCTCGCGCCGCTTCGGCGACGGCTCCGACGCGATCACCAGCTGCGCCCCGCGGGCCTTGGCCGCGACGATGGCGCCGAGCCCGATGGTGCCGCAACCGATCACCAGCGCCGAGTCGGCGGGGGTGAGGCCGGACTGCTGCATGTGCATCTCGCCGACGTGCAACGGTTCGGCCAGGGTGGCGTGCTCGAGCGAGAGCCCCTCGGGGACATGCCGGACCCAGAACGCATCGACGACGATGTGCTCGCCGAAGCCGCCGTGGTACTCGTTGGAGAAACCGATGATCTTCGGGATGCCGGTCGAGGTGTCGGTCGCCAGCCCGATGCCTGCCACCCGGTCGCCGACGGCGAAATCGGTGACGGCCGAACCGACCTCGGACACGATGCCCGCGTACTCGTGGCCGAGGACGACGGGCCGGTCGGTGTCGAAGGTGGCCAGCGGGTAGCCCGCGTTCTCGGCGACGTGCACAAACCGGCAGGGGTCCTTCGACATGCTCAGATCACTGCCGCAGATGCCGCAGGCGGTGACGTCGATGCGGAGTTGAGCGGGTGCGAGCGCGGGTGCGTCCTGGACCTCGGCGACGGTGAACGCGCCGTCGCTGAACTGTGCTGCCTTCATGCCTGTGCTCCTGCGGTCTCGGCGGGCTGGCCGTAGTAGTCGGTGTGTGCCTTGGTGATCGCGCCGATCAGGCCGCCGAGCAGGTAGTCGCGGTTGTCCTCGGCAAACTGGAGGCTGGCCTGGCGGCCGCGGTTGCGGTTCTTGAAGTGCGGGATCACCTCGGAGGCGAACAGGTCGTAGCTGCGCTTGGTGTCCTCCCAGTTCGCCATGTCGACGTGCAGGATCAGCATGGTGCCGAACCCGCCGGTCTTCTCGATCAGTCGCTCGATCTGGGCGATCGCCTCGTCCGGGGTGCCGATGATGGCCTGGCCGAATTCGCCGAGGGTGTCGTTGCGCCACTGGTCGATGATCCCCTTAGGGGTCTGCGCCCAGTCCGGGTTCTGACCGGTCTGCCGGTTGACGTATGCGGCCATCGAGTCGATCCGGCGGCTCACTGCGCGCTCCGCGTCGGCCCGCGTCTCGGCGAGGAACATCGGGTTGACCAGCCGCCAGGTGGACCGGTCGGCGACGTGCCCGTTCTCGGCGCAGACCTTCTCGTAGACGCCCCAGTTGCGGTCGAGGACGTCGAATCCGCTGGGGGAGCTGGCCGCGAGCGACAGCAGCGAGAGGCCGTGGGTCCCGGCGAGGACCGACCCGTTGGGGGACATCGTCGAGGCGGTCGCGATCTCGATGCCCGCGGGGTTGTAGGTGGGCAGCTGCGCGCGGGCATCGCGCAGGGTGAACCAGTCCGTCTCCATGTCGACGACCTCGCCGCGCAGCAGCGCAAGGATCGCCTCGAGGGCCTCGCCCTGCATCCGGCGCTGGTCCGAGGGGTTGATCCCCATCATGTGCGCGTCGAGCGGGATCTTGCCGGGGCCGGTGCCGAAGATCAGCCGCCCGCGGGTCTGCAGGTCGAGCTGCGTGATCCGGTCCGCGGTGATCAGCGGATGGTGGTAGGGCAGCGAGGTGACCCCGGTGCCGAACCGGATCCGTTCGGTCCGCTCCGCGGCCGCCGCGATGAACAAGTCAGGGGCGGGCACGATCTCGGCGCCGGTGGAGTGGTGTTCGCCCATCCACGCCTCGTCGAATCCGAGGTGATCGAGGTGTTCCATGAGGTCGATGTCACGGCGCAGCTGCAGCGCGGGATCGGCGTTCAGCGGGTGGTACGGCGCGAGGAAGGCGCCGAAGTTGATCGAATCGGTGGTCCACACGAGCGTCATCTCCTTGACAGGTGGGTGCCGGCCCTCTGGGAAGGCGTGGAGGGAAGCCGGCGCTTCAAAGTGAGCGGCATCACATCCGCCTGTTCGAAGTTCTACCACCGAATTGGATCAACTGATCCAAAAATCTCCCGCTGAGTGGACACCCGAGCGAAGGTGTTGATGTCAGGTCCCTGTCGGTGGGTCAGGAGCCGAGAAGTCGGTCGGCGCCGCCGACGACGAAGACGACGAGATCCTCGTAGAAGCTCGTCAGGTCCTCGGGGGAGAGGCGGCCCGCGCCGTGGCTCCATTCGTCGGCCCGGCTCAGTGCCTGGAGGAAACCCATCACGGAGATCGCCCAGCGGAGCGGTAGGCGGTCCGGGTCGGAGTGTGGATACGCGCGGCGGACCTGATCGAGCAGGCTCTCGTCGACGTGCTGGCCGGTGGCCTCGAGGGCCGGGTGGCCCTCCTGGGAGATCTGCGCGATGATCTTGACCCACCGCATGCCCCGGACGCGTTGTCGCAGTAAGAGTTCGAGGTAAGGCTCGGTGACCGCCCGAACCAGGGCGTCCGCGGTCGGCGGGACGGGCGATGCCGCGAGTCGGTCGACGTTGATCCGGATCTGGTCGCGGACCGCGCCGCCGAGATCGAGGAGGACCGCCGCCAGCAGGTCGTCCTTCGAGCCGAAGTGGTAGTGCACCGAGGCGGGCCCGAGCCCGGCCGCCGAGTTGATTGCCCGGACCGATACGGCGTCCACACCCTGGGTGGCGAAGAGCTTCTCGGCCGCCTTCACCAGGCGCATTCGGGTGGCGTTGCCCTGGCGGTTCTGGGTTGGGGTGGACATGTCGAGAGTTTCGCACACCCTTGACGAGATCTGGGTCATGGCATCAAATAGGTCGATCGATTCAATCAACTGATCCGATTATGTGGTCGGTCCTGGGAAGAGGTGGGTACGAGATGCAGCTCGAGGTGGACCTTCGCGCGGCCGAGGCGAGGGTGGAACTGACGGGGGTCGACGAGTTCACGAGTCTGGCGGTCACCGTGCGGGGCGAACGCGACTCGGATCGGGCCGCCGCCGCGCTTGGCGAGTGGGGCACCGTCGACGGCGACCACGTCTGGCTCGACATCGGCGCCCTCGAGGGGGCGGTGCGCAGCCACCCCTTGCGCGGCGAGGGCTGGCTGCCCCGGTTCGTTGCGATGATCGACTACGCGGAGTCCAAGGGCTGGGTGGATCCGGACCACAGGAGGGTCCGCGCGCACTGCGAGCAGGTTGCGGGCTAGAACACCCGGCCGTGGCGCGAGCGGTCCCGCAGGGCGGCGGCGCGCCAGGTCAGGACCGGGTGGCCGGACAGGATGTTCACCAGCCAGGGGAAGAACCCGCGCTCGGTGCGGGCCCGGTCCGCCATCTCGTCGAACCCGACCAGGCTCATCAGGTACTTGCCCGCGGCGAGGACGCCGATCGCCCCCGGTGCCCCGTGCGGGCGATTGCACAGCCCGTGGTTGTCGGCGGTGTACTCCTGCGCGCGCGAGAGCGAGGATCCGATGACCGGGATGTAGTTGGAGGCGAACATGCCGAGCTGGCGCCAGTAGGAGGTGTGGCCCGCCGCGATGTGTCCGACCTCGTGTCCGATGATGAACGCCAGCGCATCGGGATTGCGTGCCTGGCCGCCGATCTCGAACAGGTCGCTGTAGACCACCACGTACCGCCGGAAGCCGTGTCCGGAGGCGAACGCGTTGATCTGACCGTTGCCGAGGACGACATAGCCGTCGGGAACCTGCGGCATGCCGAAGCGCGCGGCCGCCTCGACCAGCATCCGGTAGCCGTCGGGGAACTGGGTCGGCGTCATCTTCACGCCGTTGACGCGCTGCGCGGCGTACATCTGGCCGCGGGCGAAGAACAGAAGGATCGGTGCGAGCAGCACGATGACTACCCACGGCTCCAGCGCGCCCGAGGCGATCAGCGCGATCGACACCAGGTAGGCCACCGCGGTGGTCGCGATCGACAGGACCAGCAACGGGATCTCGAGGTGGTGCCGGATCGGCATCCCCCACGGGGAGAGTCCTCGCGGCGGGAGCATCTGCGGCGGCGCGTACCCGGGGGCCGGGTGGACGGGCGAGTGATGCGTGATCGTGGGTGGGAACTGCTCCATGTGGACAAACCCTATTCATGGTCGGGTCCTGGGTCGCCGCGCCGACCTGTCAGAATCGACACATGCGCGTATACCTAGGTGCCGACCACGCAGGCTTCGAGCTCAAGAACCAGATCAAGGACCATCTCACCGCGAACGGCCACGAGGCCGTCGACTGCGGCGCCCACGTGTACGACGCCGTGGACGACTACCCGGCGTTCTGCGTCGAGGCCGCGCGCCGCGTGGTCGAGGACGAGGGCAGCCTGGGCATCGTGCTCGGCGGCAGCGGCAACGGCGAGCAGATCGCCGCGAACAAGGTGCCCGGCGCCCGCTGCGCGCTGGCCTGGAGCGTGGAGACCGCCCAGCTCGCGCGCCAGCACAACAAGGCTCAGCTGATCGGCATCGGCGGCCGGATGCATTCGCTCGAGGAGGCCCTGGCCATCGTCGACGCGTTCCTCGAGACCCCGTGGTCGGGCGAGGAGCGGCACCAGCGGCGCATCGACATCCTGTCGGAGTACGAGCGCACCGGCGTGCCGCCGGCCCTGCCCGAGGCCTGAGTGCCCGAGGGTCACACTCTCCACCGCCTCGCACGGGAGCACCAGCGACACTTCGCCGGTGCTCCCGTTCGTGTGTCCAGCCCGCAGGGCAGGTTCGAGTCCGGAGCGGCGAGCGTCGACGGCCGGGTCCTGGTCCGGGCCGAGGCGTGGGGCAAGCATCTGCTGCACCACTACGAGTCTGGCCTGATCGTGCACGTGCACCTCGGGCTGTACGGCAAGTTCACCGATCTCCCGCTGCCCATGGGCACACCGGTTGGCCAGGTTCGGATGCGGATGGTCGGTGCCGAGATCGGTACCGACCTGCGCGGGCCGACCGCCTGCGAGATCTATGACGAGCCCCAACTGCAGTCGCTGGCGGACCGGCTCGGCCCCGACCCGCTGCGTCCCGATGCGGATCCCGCCCGGGCGTGGCGCCGGATCTCCAAGTCGCAGACCGCGATCGGCGCACTGCTGATGGATCAGCAGGTGATCGCCGGGGTCGGCAATGTCTATCGGGCCGAGCTGCTGTTCCGGCACGGGATCAACCCGAACCGCCCCGGCGCGCGGCTGGGCTCGGCCGAATGGGATGCCATGTGGACCGACCTCGTCTCGCTGATGAAGGTCGGCGTCCGGCGGGGGAAGATGCACGTGGTTCGCCCCGAACACGACAACGGCGAGCCGGCGTACGCCAAGGACCGCCCGCGTACCTACGTGTACCGCCGAACGGGGTCGGCGTGCCGCGTGTGCGGCACGCCGATCGCTCATTCGGTCATGAAGGCGCGCAACCTGTTCTGGTGCCCGACCTGCCAGCCGGTCTGAGGCGTAAACGAGTTCGGCAGGATTTCGCCCGGGAAGCGGGTGAAATCCTGCCGAAATTCGTCAATCAGGCCTAGAAGCCGCCGAAGTCGCCGCCACCGAAGTCGCCGCCGCCGAAATCGCCACCGCCCCAGTCGCCACCACCGGCGTCGCCACCGAAGTCGCCGCCGCCCGCGTCGCCACCGGCGTCGGCGCCTGCATCGCCACCCTCGCCACCGGCGTCGCCGCCCGCATCGCCACCGCCCGCGTCGCTGCCGTCGCCCTGGCCGCTCTCGAAGGCCTGCGCGTCATAGGGCACCCCGGCCATACCGCCGAACATCGCAGAGAACAGGAACATCGAGCCCACGCCCCACGCGCCTGCGACGAGCGCCGGCTTCCACCAGGGCTCGGAGTACCAGCCGGCCGGGACGGGCCGCCCCGCGACGCGACCGCCCGGGTAGTAATTCGGCGTGCGCTGTGACGGGTTCGGGGAAGCCGAGACCTGACGGCCCTCGAACTCGATGTCCCTGTTCTCGGTCACCTCGCCCGCGGCGCGCTGGCCGTCGATGCTCGGAACCTCGGGGCCCGGGTCCATCCCCATCGCCGTTCGCGCGGCCCGGATGTAGTAGAGGCCTTCCAGCGCAGTCTGCTTCGCGAGGCGGGCCTGCGCCGGGCTGTTGGCCTGGTCGATCTGCGAGCCGGCCGCGATGTGGCGCTCGGACGCGTCGGCGAGGGCCTGCTTCGAGGCCATGTCGGTGCCGGTCAGGTTGTAGACCTGGCCGCCGAGTCGCTCGATCGCCTGGCGTGCGTCTGCCTTGGCGTCCTCGAGTTGGGTGGCGGTGTGGCCGACGGAGCGCTTCTGGCTTTTCATCACCAGGAACACGACGACACCGATGACGGCGAGGATCAGGAGGAGTTCCACTGGGGGCCTTCCCATGGGGACAAATCGGACGAGTCCCAGCCTACCGGCGATCCGGAGGTGCCCGCCGTCCGCGGAACTGCCGCCCTCGATCCCGTCGGCTACCGGCCGCGCACCCGATCGCCCTCGAGGGTTCGGCGAATCGCGCTGGTGCCGAGCTCCATCATGGCCGCGGTGCGGTCCGCCAGTGCATCCGGCAGCACGTCCGCGATCCAGACGAATCGGGTGCGGCCATCGCTCTCGGCGAACACCTGGGCCGACGCGTTGTGATGCTCGTAGGGCCCGCCGACGATCGACCACGACAGGCGGCGGGCCGCCTCGTCCAGCGCGACCAGCCGTTCGCGGACAACCGAGCCGTCGCCGAACGTGACGATCCGGTCGCCCCCGTCGATGGTGGTGTCCGTGACGAACCCGGCCGCCAGGCGCTCGTGCAGCGCGCCCCAGTCGCGGAGCGCATCCCATGCGCGCTCTGGGGTGGTGTCGACGAGTGTTTCGGTGCGTATGTATGCCATGACCCGAGGGTGCCCCTCCGTCGGTCCGCCCGTCTTGAACATTCTTGCGGTTCCGTGTCGGTGCCCGCGCGTAGCGTTTTCCTCATGCAATCGGCGTCGCGGATCGCGGAGTCGCCCCAGTTCAGCGCCTGGGCGGTTTGCTGTGCAGGCGAGCACGCCCCATGGTCGGATCCGGAGTGCCACGACGATCACCGGCTGGTGCTCGTGCGGGCGGGACGGTTCCTGCGACGGGCCGACGGGGTGGAATCGGTGCTGGATCGGACCACCGCCTACCTCGGCAGGCCGGGCCAGGAAGAGCGGTTCGCGCATCCCGTCGGTGGCGACGTCTGCACCTCGATCGACATCGGCGCCGAGCTGTGGCACTCGATCGAGGGTGACCGAGGCGCGCCGCCCGCCACGGATCTCTACGTCGACGCCCGGGTGGAGCTGTGGCATCGGCGACTGCTCCTGGCTGCGGGGAGCGGCGATGTCGGGTTCGCGGTCGCGGAGGGGTTGGTGGGGCTCGTCGGGGAGATGGTTCAGCGCGTGGTGGGCGAGGCGGGACCGGCGCGGATCCGGTCCGGCCCGCGAAACCGGGCGCTGGTGGCAACGGTCAGGGAGGCGATCCTCGAGGACGCCCCTGGATCCGACGGCCTGATCCCGCTGGCCGAGGCGCTGGAGGTGTCGCCGTTCCTGCTGAGTCGTCAGTTCACGGCGGTCACCGGTGTCTCCGTCACCCGCTACCGCAACCGGGTCCGGGTCGGCCGGGCGCTCGCTCGGCTCGAGGGTGGGGAGCGGGACCTGGCCTGGCTCGCCGCGGAGCTCGGGTTCGCCGACCAGGCGCACCTGACCAGAACGATGCGGGCGCACCTGGGCCGGACGCCGGGTGCGGTGCGGGCGCTGCTGTCGGCCTGACGGCACGCGGGCGGCGACGCGTTGTCTGAGCCGTTTTCGTCACGGCGTGCCCGATGTCCGAATAATCACTTTCGTCGGGACTGTGTGTCGTGATGTAGTGCCGGGTATGCACCTCTCGATTCGGCCGTTGACGGCAGAAGATCTGGACCGCGCGGCGGCTGTTCTCGGGGAGGCCTTCGCCGACTATCCGTGGACGAACTGGTGCGTCCAAGCCGACTCGCGCCACGAGCGGGTGACCGGGCTGCAGCGGTTGTACCTCGAGCAGATGGCCGTGCCGCACGGCCTCGCTTACACCGACGCCGATGAGAACGGCGTTGTCGCCTTTATGCCGCCCGACGTGCCTGCTCCGGCCGAATCGGTTTTCGCGACGATTGCAGAGCTGCACGGGGACCGATTCGCGCGGATGGTTGACGCGGAGGAGCGGCTTTCGGCGATGGGCTCCTGGGATGACGCATGGCTTCTGGCGACGATCGGGGTGGCCCGCGGCGCGCAGGGGCGTGGGCTGGGTGGCGACCTGCTCGCCGCCGGTCTGGCAGAGATGGACCGCAGGGGCCACGCATGCTGGCTGGATACGGCGACCCGCCGGAATCTGCCACTGTACGTGCGTCACGGGTTCTCGATCGCCGGCCACATCACCATCGACGACGGACCCGACGTGTGGCGAATGCATCGCGACGCGGGGTCGGTGCGGCAGTGAGATGAATCGGACCCCGAGCGGGGCACGGGTGCTGCTGTCGGGCTGAGGCCTATCGCCGTGGCCCGATTGTCGGTGCCGAATGCGAACATGTGTTCGTGTCTGATCGTGCAGCGTCTCCGCCGTCGCCCGGCGACCAGGGTTCCGGGCAGACCCTGGCCGAGGCCGTGATCCTGCATGCCGATCTCGACGCCTTCTACGCCTCGGTCGAGCAGCGGGACGACCCGTCGCTGCGGGGTCGGCCCGTCATAGTCGGCGGGGGAGTCGTCCTCGCCGCGAGCTACGAGGCGAAGGCCTACGGCGTCCGCACGGCAGGCAGCGGGGCGCAGGCACTGCGGCTGTGTCCTCAGGCGGTGGTCGTCCGGCCGCGGATGTCCGCGTACGCGGAGGCGAGCCGCGCCGTGTTCGAGGTCTTCCGGCAGACCACCCCGCTCGTCGAGGGTGTCTCGATCGACGAGGCGTTCCTCGACGTCGGGGGACTACGCCGGGTGTCCGGCACCCCGTTCGAGATCGCCACCCGGCTGCGGCGCGAGGTCCGCGAGCAGGTCGGGCTGCCGATCACCGTCGGTATCGCCCGTACCAAGTTCCTCGCGAAGGTGGCCAGCGCCGTCGGCAAGCCGGACGGGCTGTTGCTCGTCCCTCCTGACCGCGAGCTCGAGTTCCTGCACCCGCTTCCTGTCGAGCGGTTGTGGGGTGTCGGCGCGGTGACCTCGCGCAAGCTCCGTGACTACGGCATCGCCACGGTCGGACAGATGGCGGCGCTACCGGAACGCGAACTCGCGGCCGTGGTCGGCCAGGCGGCGGGGCGACACCTGCACGCACTGGCCTGGGCGCGGGATCCGCGCCGCGTACAGACGGGCACGCGGCGGCGTTCGATCGGCGCCCAGCACGCCCTCGGGCACAGGCCGAGATCCCAGGCGGAAATCGACGCGCTCGCCGCCGCGCTGGTCGACCGCGTCACGCGGCGCCTTCGCCGCGCGGGCCGGGTCTGTCGCACCGTGGTGGTGCGGATGCGATTCGCGGACTTCGCGCGCGCCACCCGCTCGTTCACGCTGCCGCAGGCGACGGCACGCACCGAGACGATCCTGTCCACGGTGCGCGTTCTGCTCGACCAGGCGCAACCGATGATTCTCGGCCAGGGGCTGACGCTGATCGGTGTCGCGCTGACCAACCTCGACCGCGAGGGCGCCGAGCAGCTGGCCCTGCCGTTCGAACTCGAGGCAGGGACGGCGGAGCGGGCGCCGCGGGACGTCACCGCCCTCGACACCGCGCTGGACTCGGTCCGGGACCGGTTCGGGGCGGTGGCCGTCACGCGGGCGGCCCTGCTCGGGAAGGATCGCGGCGACAGCGTCCCGATCCTCCCCGATCAGTGAACGTCAGGCGTTCGCGGCAGCGTTCAGCTGCTCGAGGGTGCCTGTCGCCTCGAGGTACTCCTGGACCCAGCGTTCGATGACCGCCGAGGTCTTCTCGACCTTGCTGAACTGGCCGACGACCTGGCCGACCGGGTTGAACGCGACGTCGACGGTCTCGTCCGGGTACTTGTGGGTGGCCGCCACTGCCATCCCGGAGACCATGTACTGCAGCGGCATTCCGAGAGGCTCGGGGTTGCCGTCCTTCTCCCACGCCTCGGTCCAGTCGTTGCGCAGCATCCGGCAGGGCTTGCCGGTGAACGACCGGCTGCGCACCGTGTCCCGGCTGGACGCGTTCACGTAGGCAGCCTGCTGGACGGCGGTGTTCTCGGCCTCCTCGACCATCAGCCACTGCGAGCCCGACCAGGCACCCTGTGCGCCCATGGCCAGGGCAGCCGCGATCTGCTGGCCGCTGCCGATACCGCCCGCGGCGAGCACCGGCACCGGGGCGACCTCCTTGACGACCTGCGGCCACAGCACGATCGACCCAACCTCGCCGCAGTGTCCGCCGCCCTCGCCGCCCTGGGCGATGATGATGTCCACGCCCGCGTCCGCGTGCTTGCGGGCCTGGTAGGGCGAGCCGCACAGGGCCGCGACCTTACGGCCGGCGTCGTGGATGTGCTTGATCATGTCCGCCGGCGGCGTGCCGAGCGCGTTCGCGATGAGCGTCACCTTCGGGTGCTGCAGCGCGACCTCCACCTGCGGGGTGGCTGTGGCCTCCGTCCAGCCGAGAAGCTGCAACGCGTTCTCGCTGCCGTCGTCGGGCAGGGGCACGCCGTGGTCGGTGAGGATCTTGCGTCCGAAGTCGAGGGTTTCCTGCGGCACCATGGACTGCAGCATCGTGGTGAGTTCGTCGGCGGACAGGTTCGAGTCCATGCCCTCGTACTTGTTCGGGATGACGATGTCGACACCGTACGGGTGGTCGCCGATGTGCTCATCGATCCACTTCAGCTCGATTTCGAGCTCCTCGGGCGTGAACCCGACCGCTCCGAGCACGCCGAAGCCGCCTGCCTTGCTCACGGCGACGACGACGTCGCGGCAATGGGTGAACGCGAAGATGGGGAACTCGATGCCGAGTTCGTCGCAAAGGGGGGTGTGCATGCGGCACTCCTACACTGTCAGCGGTGGAATACTGGAACAAGTTCCACCGTAAGCCGGGGGAGTCCCGATTGGTTACGAATCGTGCGATCGGACCATGGTGGCGACGGAGCCACGGGCGGCCCGCCACGCGGCGAACGCCTCCCTCGTCGAGTACTGCGGTGTGTACCCGAACACGTGCTTGAGCCGATCATTCTTGAGCACGGGCCGGTACTGCAGGAACTTGGTCTGCTCGGGGCCGTGGGCGGTCAGTCCCAGTGCCCGCCCTGCCCAGAGACCGGCGCGGACCAGGTCGGCGGGCACCGACATGGTCGGCTTGCCCAGTTCGGCCGCGATCTCGTCGATCGTCATGGATCCGTCGCCCGCGACGTTGAAGATCCCGGTCCGAGTGCCCACCACGGCCTGCACCATGGCCGCGGTCACGTCCTGATCCCAGACGAACACGAAGGGGCTGTCGCTACCGCGGATCTTGAGCAGCCGGCTCTTCTGGAAGAGCGCGGTGATCTGGTTGTCCACGTCTGCGCCGAGGATGGTGCCGATCCGGAAGATCGTCTGTTCCAGCTCGGGGTGCGTGTGCCGGAGCTCGCAGAGCATCTCCTCGACCAGTCGCTTGTGCCTGCTGTACGGGAAGCTGTCGTTGCCCCGGAGCGGGGCGTCCTCGGTGATCCAGGCCGGGTTGTCCGCGTGGTAGCCGTACGCGGCGCCGCTGGACGACACCACGATTCGGCGCACCCCGTTCTCGAGGCAGGCGGCGAGGACGTTTCGCGAGCCGTCGACGTCGACGCGGTACTCCTGTTCGGTGGTGGTGTCGCGGCCGGGGTTCACGATCGACGCCAGGTGTACGACGGTGCCGCAGCGATGCTCAGCGAACACCGCCGCCAGGGAGGTCGGGTCGCATACATCGGCAACCGCATGGATCACCCCGTCGAGCGGGACCTGGGGCCCGCGCAGGTCCACGCTGATCACCCGTTGCCCGGCATCACGAAGACCGCGCACCACCGAGGTGCCGAGGAATCCGCTTCCGCCCGTGACCATCACAGTCATGCCGATACCCTCTCTGCTGCGGTGCTGCTCCGTCTGGCCCACACGCCGGCCAGCACCAGGCCCGCGACGATGTCCCAGATGCCCCACCATCCGGCGACGATCGCCATGCCGCCGAGCCCGTCGAAGAACGTGAACACCAGCCCGAGCCCGAGGCCGGCGTTGCGGACGCCGACCTCGAAGGTGACCGCGCGCCTGCTGCGTTCGTCGAGCCCCGTGGCAGTGCCGCAGGCGTAGCCGAGCCCGAGCGCGGCGGCGTCATGGAGGAACACCGCGAGCAGCACGACGCCGATGTACTCCATGAAGGTGGCGAGGTTCCCGGCGAGTGCGGCCACGATGAACACGATCAGGGCGATCAGGGCGATGTTCTTCACCCACGGTTCGGCCCGCGATGCCCAGTGCGGGCGGCGGTTGGCCAGTAGCAGCCCCGCGGCGAACGGAACGCCGATGATCAGCGCGACGTCGGCCAGCATCTCGGCCGGGCTGAGCGAGACCGAGCGCAGCAGCGCATCCGTGTCCGGCTGCAGGCTTCCCCAGAACGCGATGTTCAACGGCATCAAGAAGACGGCGAGCGCATTGGAGATCGCCGTCATCGACACCGACAGCGCCACATTGCCTCTCGCCCGGTGGGTGAGCACGTTCGAGATGTTCCCCGGCGGGCAGCACGCCACCAGGATCATGCCGAGCGCGACCGAGGGCGGCGGACTCAGCACCAGGGTCAGGGCGAAGGTCACCGCGGGCAGCAGCAGGAACTGGGCTGCGATGCCGACCGCCATCGCGCGTGGCATCCGGAGGGCCGCACGGAAATCGTCGACGGTGGTGTCCAGGGCGATGCCGAACATGATCCCCGCGAGCACGATGTTCAGCAGCATCAGCGAACCGGGGTCGAAGTTCAGCGCCACGTCATCGATGGGCATGCGCGTCCCTTCTCGCGGGCGCCTCGGCGTCGAGCCTGTCGATGTGTTCGGCGACGGCGCGGCGGTAGGCGTCCTTGTTCACGTAGTACGACATCCGGTCGAGCTCGAGGTAGCGGTAGCCGCCGCTGAGGTCGGGGCGCGGACCGGCCACCCTGGCGGCGAACTCGGCCGCCGCCCGCGGCGACACCTCCTGGGCTCGGATCAGTTTGGCCACCAGCTCGGCCTGTTCGTGGCGGCCCTGCCAGCCGATCCCGGACGCCTCCACCATGCCGAGCACGAACAGGTTCCGATGGCTCGGGCTCGCGATGTTCAGGTAGAGCGATGGCGCGCCCGAGGTCCAGTTCAGGTGCTGCCGGTCGATGAAGGGATAGTTCAGGCGGTACCCGGTCGCGCACATCACCAGGTCATAGTCGCCGCGGGTGCCGTCCGCGAAATGGACGGTGTCGCCGTCGAAACGCGCGATGTCGGGCCTGACGCTCACGTCGCCGTGGCCGATGTGGTGCAGGATCAGCGAGTTCATCACGGGATGGGATTCGTAGATCCGGTACTCGGGGCGCGGGAACCCGAACCGGACCGGATCGCCGGTGAACAGCTTGAGCAGGCGGCTGTCGAGGCGTTGTTTGATCCATGGCGGCAAGGGTTTTCCGCGCCCGACGGTGTCGGCCGGGCGGCCGAACAGGTACTTCGGGACGAAGTAGTAGCCGCGTCGGACGCTGAGGTCGACCGAGTCCGCATGGTGCACGGCGTCGACGGCGATGTCGCAGCCGCTGTTCCCGGCGCCGATGATGAGCACCCGTTTGCCGGTGAAGATGCGGGGGTCCTTGTACCTGCTGGTGTGGAGCAGCTCGCCCGCGAAAGTGCCTTGGAAGCGCGGCATGTTCGGTTCGGAGAGGGTGCCGTTGGCGATGATGACGCCGCGGTATCGGGCGGTGGTGCTCGCGCCGTCGGATTCACTGGTCACCAGCCAACCGTCGCCGTCGGGTTCGACTTGCCGCACGGTGGTGCCGAACCGGAAGTGCCGGTGGAGGTCGAAATGCCTTGCGTACGACAGGAAGTACTCGCGCAGTTCGCGGTGGCTCGGGTAGTCAGGGACCGACCCGGCCATCGGGAACTCGGTGAACTCGGTGGTCGTCTTCGAGGAGATCAGGTGCGCGGACTCGTAGACGGTGCTGCGCGGGTTGTCGATGTTCCAGAGACCACCGACCTCGGAATGTGCCTCGAAGCCGTCGAACTCGATGCCGAGGCGGGCGAGATTCCTGGCGCCGGCCAGGCCGGAAGGTCCCGCGCCGATCAACGCGTATCGCTCTCGTGTGCTGGTGGACATCCGGCTCCCGGAACCTTCCTGAGGGGTTGTGTCGTCCACAACATGGTTACGGGGTCCGTGTGTTGTGCAACCAAGAACGCAGGAAACTGCCAAGATCGACAATGTGATGCAGGATAACGTCGACTCGATCGACGAGGTGGATCTGCGGCTGATCAACGCGCTGCAGCTCTCGCCGCGCGGGTCATGGAGTCAGCTCGCCGGCGCGCTCGAGCTGGATCCGGCGACTCTCGGCCGTCGCTGGCAGCGGCTCACCGACAAGGGGAACGCCTGGATCACCGTCTCGCCTGCGGCCGCGGTGTTCCCGCGAATGTGCACGGCCTTCCTCGAGATCACCTGTGGGCCTGGTCGCGGCGGAGTGGTGGCCGATGGATTGGCCGAGCATCGCCAGGCGGTCACGGTGGAACAAACGGCAGGCGACGCCGACCTTTTGGTCACCGCAGGGGCCCAAGACCTCGCGGCGATGTCACGGTTCGCGCTCGGCGTCGTCGGCGCCATGGACGGTGTCGCGTCCGTGCGGACCCGGATCATCACGCAGTGGTTCACGCAGGGCAGCAAATGGCGGCTCGACGCGCTCGCGCCAGGCGAGCGGTCGAGCCTGGTCGAGGTGTCCGCGGGTGCGCCGGAGTCGGGGGCGCCGTCGATGACGGCCGCGGACCGCGAGCTGCTCGTGGTTCTCGCGCGGAACGGGCGGATGTCCTTCACGGACCTGGGGGAGGAGCTCGGGATCGGTGCCGCCACCGCCCGGCGTCGGCTCGACCGCCTGCTGCAGCTCGAACTGGTGACGATGCGGTGCGAGTTCGCCAGGCCCCTCGCGGGGTACGCGGTGCTGGCCACGTTCTGGGGCCGGGTGCCGCCCGCCGAGCTGCAGGCCACGGGCAGGAGACTGAGCCGAGAACCGGAGGTGCGCAACTGTTTTGCCATCAACGGTCCGAACAACCTGCTGGTTCAGGTCTGGCTGCGGTCCGTCGCGGACCTGACCGCCTTCGAGTTGCGGCTGGCCACCGGGTACCCCATCGTCGACCTGCGGGATCGCTCGGTGGTGCTTCGGCTCAACAAATTGCTCGGCCATGTCCTCGACCCGGCCGGCCGTCGGGTGCGGTCGGTCGTACCCGACGTCTGGAGCTAGCCCGGCCGGTACTCGAACAGGTATGCCGTCGCCGGTGTCGTGTAGGCGACGCCGATGGCCGGAAAAAGAAAAAGCCCGTCACCAGTGATTCTCGGTGACGGGCGGTGTGTCGGGTGGAGGGGATGACGGGAATCGAACCCGCATCATCTGCTTGGAAGGCAGAGGCTTTACCACTAAGCTACATCCCCGTGCACACGACAACTTGGGATCGCCATCGATGTCGTCTGCGTTGAGAGACTGTACCCAAACCAGTTCTGGATTCGCCAATCGGGTGGCCGGGGATCCGCCAAATCGGGTGGCCGGGAATTTCACGAACGGGTGACCCGTAGGATTCACCACGGCGGCAGCCACGCGGATCTTCCGCGAGGTCGTCGTGTCGCGGACCTAACGGGGTGTAGCGCAGCTTGGTAGCGCATCCGCTTTGGGAGCGGAGGGTCGCAGGTTCAAATCCTGTCACCCCGACCAGGGACAACGTCATAACAGCGCGGAACTGAAGATCAGGGCCGCGACGCAACGAGCAAGACCACACGAAGGAGCATGTCCGTGAAGAGCACCGTCGAGCAGCTGAGCCCGACGCGGGTCCGTATCAACGTTGAGGTGCCCTTCGAGGAGCTCAAGCCCGATTTCGACAAGGCGTACAAGGCCCTCGCGCAGCAGATCCGTCTCCCCGGCTTCCGCCCGGGCAAGGCCCCGGCCAAGCTCCTCGAGGCCCGCGTCGGCCGCGGCGCCGTGCTCGAGCAGGTCGTCAACGACACCCTTCCCGGGCGCTACTCGGAGGCCGTGACCACCGCGGGCGTCAAGGCGATCGGTCAGCCGGAGATCGACATCACCAAGATCGAAGACGGTGAGCTGCTCGCGTTCACCGCCGAGGTGGACGTCCGCCCCGAGATCGACCTGCCCGACTACAGCACCCTCGCCGTCACCGTCGACCCCGTCGAGATCACCGACGAGGCAGTGGACGAGCAGCTGCTGTCGCTGCGTCAGCGTTTCGGCACCCTCACCGGTGTCGAGCGCGCCGTCCAGGACGGCGACTTCGTGTCGATCGACCTGTCCGCCGCCATCGACGGCGAGGCCGTCCCGGAGGCGACCGCGTCCGGCCTGTCCCACGAGGTTGGCTCGGGCCAGCTGATCGAGGGCCTCGACGAGGCGATCGTCGGGCTCAAGGCCGGCGAGTCGAAGGACTTCACCACCAAGCTCGTCGCTGGTGAGCACGCCGACAAGGAGGCCGTCGTGACGGTCACCGTCGGCACCGTCAAGGAGCGCGAGCTGCCCGAGGCCGACGACGAGTTCGCCCAGCTGGCGAGCGAGTTCGACACCCTCGACGCGCTCAAGGACGACCTGCGCGAGCGGGTCGGCCGGGTCGCCAAGGTCGAGCAGGCCGGCCAGATCCGCGACAAGGTCCTCGAGACGCTGCTCGAGACCATCGAGGTCCCGCTGCCCGAGACCGTCGTCAAGGCCGAGGTCGACGCGCAGCTGCACGAGGCCGTGCACGGCCTCGACCACGACGAGGAGCAGCTCAACGCTCTCCTCGAGGCGCAGGGCACGAGCCGCGAGCAGTTCGACAAGGACGCCACCGAGGCCGCCGAGAAGTCGGTGAAGACCCAGCTGCTGCTCGACGCGATCGCGGACGAGGCAGGCACCGAGGTCGGCCAGCAGGAGCTGACCGAGCGGATCATCTTCCAGGCCCAGCGGTACGGCATCTCGCCGGATCAGTTCATCCAGCAGGTCCAGCAGGCCGGTCAGCTCGGTGCCGTGTTCGCCGACGTCCGTCGCGGCAAGGCGCTCGCCACCGTCGTCGACCAGGTGACCGTCACGGACACCTCCGGCGCGGCTGTCGACACCAAGGAGCTGTTCGGCAGCCCGGAGTCGGACGAGGCCGAGGCCGCGGACGAGAGCTAGATTTCACGCCAATAGCGAACAGGGACGGCACCGGGACTCCGGGGCCGTCCCTGTTCGTTAGTGTCAGTGTCAAGAATCATCGAATTCAGTTATGGAGAAGGCAGGTACCGTGACTTCACAGAACCCGGGGGCTTCGTTGGGCCCCGCCATGACTTCAGCCACCTCTGGTCTGAATCTCAGCGACTCGGTGTTCGAGCGCCTGCTTCGGGAACGCATCATCTTCCTCGGTACCCAGGTCGACGACGACATCGCGAACAAGCTGTGCGCGCAGATCCTGTTGCTCTCGGCCGAGGATCCGACCAGGGACATCTCCCTCTACATCAATTCGCCCGGCGGCTCGGTCACCGCGGGCATGGCAATCTTCGACACCATGCAGTTCGCCGAGTGCGACATCGCGACGTTCGGCATGGGTCTTGCCGCCTCGATGGGCCAGTTCCTGCTCTCCGCGGGAACCAAGGGCAAGCGTTACGCCCTGCCGCATGCGCGGATCATGATGCACCAGCCTTCCGCTGGCATCGGCGGAACCGCCTCCGACATCGCGATCATGGCCGAGCAGTTCGCGCACACCAAGCGTGAGATGGCCCAGCTGATCGCCGAGCACACGGGCCAGACGGTCGAGCAGATCACCGCGGACTCCGACCGGGACCGCTGGTTCACGGCGACCGAGGCGCTCGAGTACGGCTTCGTCGACCACGTCATCTCCCGCGCGCGGCAGGCCGGCGGCACCGGCAGCAACTAGCCGAACCCGCCCCGACGCACCTCACCCATTGGAGAACCGATGACCAATCTGTTTGATCCCCGCCCGCTGGGCGGTCAGGCTCCCGCCGCACCTCAGAGCCGCTACATCCTGCCCTCCTTCATCGAGCACTCCAGCTACGGAGTCAAGGAGTCGAACCCGTACAACAAGCTGTTCGAGGAGCGCATCATCTTCCTCGGCGTGCAGGTCGACGACGCCTCGGCGAACGACGTGATGGCGCAGCTGCTGGTGCTCGAGTCGCTCGATCCCGATCGCGACATCACCATGTACATCAACTCGCCCGGTGGTTCCTTCACCTCGCTGATGGCGATCTACGACACCATGCAGTACGTCCGGGCCGACATCACCACCGTGTGCCTCGGGCAGGCGGCGTCGGCGGCGGCGGTGCTGCTCGCGGCAGGCACCCCCGGCAAGCGTCTGGCGCTGCCGAACGCGCGCGTGCTGATCCACCAGCCGTCCACGGGCGGCATCCAGGGCCAGGTCTCCGACCTGGAGATCCAGGCCGCCGAGATCGAGCGGATGCGCAGGCTCATGGAGTCGACGCTGAGCAAGCACACCGGCAAGGACGCCGAGGTGATCCGCAAGGACACCGATCGCGACAAGATCCTCACGGCCGCGGAGGCCAAGGAGTACGGGATCATCGACGACGTGCTGGAGTACCGGAAGCTCTCCGCTCAGAAGTAGCGGTCGTCGGCCTCCGGGTCGACAGACGGTCGGCTCCGCGACACGCCGCGTTCGTTCGGATGTTGCGTGTCGGGGAGCCGACCGGTCAGGCTGGGACCCCCGGTCGGAATCGGGGTGGCACGGTCGTCGGAGATTCACCTCGGCTGCGCGCCGAGTCGAATCATCGGCAACTGGTCGACCTCGTTCCGGAACTACGGGTACGGTCACATCAGGGGCTTTTGTCCGCCCAAGGATGTGGGTCGCGACGACTCACACGCCCGGCGGGGGACGGTCACCACGCTGAGAAGGAAGTAGGGACCTGACGAGATGGCACGCATCGGTGACGGCGGCGACCTGCTGAAGTGCTCTTTCTGCGGCAAGAGTCAGAAGCAGGTGAAGAAGCTCATCGCGGGACCAGGGGTCTACATCTGCGACGAGTGCATCGACCTGTGCAACGAGATCATCGAGGAAGAGTTGGCCGAATCGAGCGAGGTCAAGCTCGACGAGCTGCCCAAGCCCGCCGAAATTCGCGACTTCCTCGAGAACTACGTGATCGGGCAGGACGCGGCCAAGCGCACGCTCGCGGTCGCGGTCTACAACCATTACAAGCGCATCCAGGCCGGTGACAAGGGGCGCGACGCCCGCGGCGAGACCGTGGAACTGGCCAAGTCGAACATCCTCATGCTCGGCCCTACCGGCTGTGGCAAGACCTACCTCGCGCAGACGCTGGCGAAGATGCTGAACGTGCCATTCGCGATCGCCGACGCGACGGCACTCACCGAGGCGGGCTATGTCGGCGAGGATGTCGAGAACATCCTGCTCAAGCTGATCCAGGCCGCGGACTACGACGTCAAGCGCGCCGAGACCGGCATCATCTACATCGACGAGGTCGACAAGATCGCCCGCAAGAGCGAGAACCCGTCGATCACCAGGGACGTGTCCGGCGAGGGTGTGCAGCAGGCATTGCTGAAGATCCTCGAGGGCACCCAGGCGAGCGTGCCCCCGCAGGGTGGACGCAAGCATCCGCATCAGGAATTCATCCAGATCGACACCACGAACGTGCTGTTCATCGTGGCTGGTGCGTTCGCGGGTCTCGAGCGGATCGTCTCCGATCGGGTCGGCAAGCGCGGCATCGGTTTCGGGGCGGAGGTGCGTTCCAAGGCCGAGCTGGACACCCAGGATCACTTCGCCGAGGTGATGCCCGAGGATCTGATCAAGTTCGGCCTGATCCCGGAGTTCATCGGCCGTCTCCCGGTCGTGGCCTCGGTGACCAGCCTGGACAAGGAATCCCTCGTGCAGATCTTGTCCGAGCCGAAGAACGCGCTGGTCAAGCAGTACACGCGGCTGTTCGACATGGACGGGGTTGAACTCGAGTTCTCCCCGGACGCGCTCGAGGCCGTCGCGGATCAGGCGATCCTGCGCGGCACTGGTGCCCGTGGCCTGCGCGCCATCATGGAAGAGGTCCTGCTGCCGGTGATGTACGACATCCCGAGCCGCGACGACGTCGCCAAGGTGGTCGTCACGGCCGAGACGGTCAACGACAACGTGCTGCCGACGATCGTGCCGCGCAAGCCCGAGCGGCCGGAACGTCGCGACAAGTCGGCTTGATCGACTGACTCGGCACAACGACACGAGAGAACGGCCGGTGGGATTCCCACCGGCCGTTCTCCGTCTGTCGGGGTCGCGGGGGAGTTAGCGTGTCCCGTATGGCGACCGCAGGCCCGATCCTCGTGCTCAACGGACCCAACCTGAACCTGCTCGGACAGCGGCAGCCCGAGGTGTACGGGCCCGCCACCCTCGACGACGTGGTGGCCCTGTGTCGCGAGGTCGCGGCCGGATACGGCCGCGAGATCGATGCGCGCCAGTCCAATCACGAAGGCGTACTGATCGATTGGGTCCACGAGGCGCGCGAGAGGGTCTCGGCCGTGGTGATCAATCCGGGCGGCTACTCGCACACCTCGGTGGCGCTGCGCGACGCCCTCGCCACCCTGGCGGTGCCGGTGGTGGAGGTGCACGTCAGCAACATCCACGGTCGCGAGGAGTTCCGGCACCTGTCGCTCGTGTCGTCGGTCGTCGACGGCGTGATCTGCGGTCTCGGGCCGGAGGGCTACCGCGCCGCCGTCGACTGGATCTGTCGACGGCAGCGGGGGTCGTCAGTCGTCGCTGAGTGAGGCGATCGCGGCCCGCAGGCGGGTGCCTGCCTCTTCGGCGACGGCCTCGAGCGCGGGTTCGCCCGTGACCTGCACCATCAGTTCGGGATTCATCGCCTCCACCGTGACGGTGCCGTCGGCGGCGGGATCGGAGCGCACGATCACGTTGCACGGCAACAGCAATCCGATCTGCCGGTCGATGGTGACGGCGCGGTGCGCGAGCGGCGGGTTGCAGGCTCCGAGGATCAGGTAGTCCTCCATGTCCACGTCGAGCTTTGCCTTGAGGGTCGCGCGCATGTCGATCTCGGTGAGCACGCCGAAGCCCTGTTCCTGTAGGGCCTTTCGGGTCCTTTCGACCGCATCGGCGAAGGAGGTCTGCACTGTCGTCGAGAGTGCCAGGTTCATGAGTTGTCTCCGTTCTGGATCGGGGTGTTCACGCGGGTTCGTCGAGTCGTCTGAGCCCGAGCCGCTGCATCAGCAGGCTGGCCGGGCACCATCCGACGGTCGCATAGAGAAGCAGGTTCGCGGCGACGAATCCGGTGAGGACCAGCCACCACGACGAGAAGGCGAGGGTGAGAGCGACGCTGAGCAGCACCATCGTGCCGGCAAGGAGCGGAACCAGCCGCTCGACCGTCCATCCGTGGTGGCGGGGGAATGTAGCCATGTGGGATCTCCTTGTCTGGGGTCAGCCGTGCGAGAAACTGATGTTTGGCAGCACCCTGCGCAGCCAGGCGGGTGACCACCAGGCGGCGTGCCCGGTCAGCCGCAGCAGCACCGGCAGCAGGACGAGGCGGATGAGGACCGCGTCGAGCAGGACGGCGACGCCCAGGATGATGCCCATCTCCTTCGGCGGGAGCGGATCGGCGAGCGCGAAGGTGAAGAACACCGCCACCATCACCGCCGCCGCGGCGGCGATCACCCGGCCCGAGTGTGCGAGGCCGTCGACGTGCGCGACCTTCGGATCGCCGGAGCGCTCGTAGTGTTCCTTCGCGGTGGACAGCAGGAACACCGTGTAGTCCATCGCGATGGCGAAGATCATCGCGAAGAAGAACACCGGTCCCCAGCCGTCGAGGAAGCCCTGCGGGGTGAAGCCGAGCAGGCCCGCCCCGTGTCCGTCCTGGAAGATCAGCTTGGCGACGCCGAACGCGGCGGCGGTCGAGAGCAGGCTCACCACTGTGCCCAGGATGGCGATCAGCGGCGCCTGCAGCGCGACCAGCAGCAGCAGGAAGCCGAGGACCAGGATGATGCCGACGATCAGCGGCAGGTAGTCGTTGAGCGCCTGCTGCAGGTCGAGGTTCTCGGCAGGTGCGCCGCCGACCATGGCCTGCTCCGGCAGCTCGGACCGCAGCTGGGTGAGGATCGACCCCATCGACTCGTCGGAGGGATCGACGCCGGGTATCGCCTGCAGCATCACGTGGTCGGAGCCGTCGATCGCCGGCTGCGGGGGCGTGACCATCGCGATGCCGTCGACGGCGGCCGCGGCACCGGCCGTGGCCTCGGCCTCCGACGCCGGGGCGATGATCTGCAGCATTCCTGGCGCGCCTTCGCCCAGCTGAGCCTGGACGAGTTCGTAGCCCTGGCGGACCGGCGCGTCGGAGGGAACCACCTCGATCGACGGCATCGCGACCTTGAGGCCGAGCACCGGGAGGGACAGCGCGATCAGGATCAGGAGCGAGCCGATCGCGAATGGCCACGGGTGCCTGTGCAGGAGGTTGCCCCACGCGGCGAAGCGCGGTGAGCGGTGCTGCTGGCGCTTGGCGTACGGGAGCGCGCCTGCGTTGACCTTGGTGCCGAGCTTGCCGAGCACCGCGGGGAGCAGGGTCAGCGTGGCCGCGAGGACGAAGGTGACGGCGAGCATGATGCCGACGGCCATCGTCCGGACCGCGGGCGCCGGGACCAGCAGGACCGCGGACAGGCTCACGAGCACGGTCAGCCCCGAGAGGACGACGGCCTTACCCGCGGTGTCCATCGTCTCGGCGACCGCTGCCCGCGGGTCACCGCTCTTGCTCAGCGCATCCCGGAATCGCGACACGATGAACAGCGCGTAGTCGATGCCGAGCGCGAGGGCGAACATCATCGCGAAGTTCATGGCCCACACCGAGATCGGCGTGACCGTGTTGAGCAGGACCAGCCCGCCCGCTGAGGCGATCAGGCCTGCCATGGTCAGCAGCAACGGCAGTCCCGCCGCGACCAGCGACCCGAACGCCAGCACCATGATCGCGAGCGTCACCGGCCAGGAGAGCATCTCCGCTTGGATCATCGCGTCGTGATTGGCCTTGTTGAAGTCGCTCCAGAGCGCCGATGCGCCGGTGGGGTAGACCTCGATCTCGTCCGTTGACAGCGCGCCCAGCTCGCCCTTGAGCTGGTCGACGGCCTTGACCATGTCGTCGGTGCCCGCGTTCGCGCCCGCGATCAGGATGCCGGTGTGCCCGTCCGGGCTGATGGACATGCCGGGCTGCGGGGCGATCACCTCGCCGAACCGTTGATCGTCGGCGAACACCGCGGTGGCGTCGGCGAGGACCTGCTGCACCTGCGGATCGGCGACCGCGAGCGTGTCCGAGTGCACGACGACCTGAACCGCGGCGGAGGAGTTCCCGCCGAAGTGTTCCTGTGCGAGCTCGCGGACCTGCACGGATTCCGAGCCGTTGGCCTGCCAGCCGGCGCCTGCCAGCGAGGTGAACACGGACGGCGCGGCGGCGCCGAGCGCCACAAGGGCGATCAGCCAGATGCCGAACACCCAGCGGGCGCGTCCGACCATCGTCGCGCCCAGTCGGCCGAGGATTCCCCCAGTCGACGCTGACGGCGGGCCGTCGCCGGCCGCCGCTGACCGGGTTTTGTCCACCTCGGCTGTGTTGCTTGTCATGCCCATCTCCTCGATATGCCCCTGGGGGTATCTGTCAGGTATGCGAACGACCATACCCTAGGGGGTATATAAATGGGATGCGAGAAGCGCCACAGGGGTGGTGCCGTTGGCGGAGCGCGGCGTCAGGCCTGCGTGATCCGGGCCTCGCCGCTGTAGACGTTCATGGACTCGCCGCGCAGGAAACCGACCAGGCTGAGCCCGGACTCGGTGGCGAGATCGACGGCGAGCGACGACGGGGCGGACACCGCGGCCAGCACCGGAACACCCGCGACCACGGCCTTCTGTACGAGTTCGAAGGAGGCGCGACCGCTGACCACGAGGATCGCCTCGCGCAGCGGCACCCGGTCGGCGGTCAACGCCCAGCCGAGCACCTTGTCGACGGCGTTGTGTCTGCCCACATCCTCACGGATCGCGAGCAGGGTGCCGTCGGCGGTGAACAGCCCGGCGGCGTGCAGGCCGCCGGTCGAGTCGAAGACCCGTTGCCGCGCGCGCAGGGTCACCGGCATGGATGCCAGGGTCGATGGCGTCACCACCGGGCCGGGAGTGGTGAGGTCGTAGCGCGAGCGCACCCGGACGGCCTCGAGCGAGGCCTTGCCGCAGACGCCGCAGGCCGAGGTGGTCAGGAACTGGCGGTCGGCGCCGGTCGGCGCCGGGACCCCGCGAGCGAGCGCCACATCGAGCACGTTGTAGGTGTTGGCGCCGTCGGCATCGACACCGTCGCAGTACCGGATGACCGAGACGTCGGACGCCGATCCGATGATGCCCTCGCCAAGCAGGAACCCGTGCACCAGGTCGATGTCGTCCCCTGGGGTGCGCATGGTCACCGAGAGCGATCGGCCGCCGATCCGGATCTCCAGCGGTTCCTCCACGGCCAGACTGTCCGGCCTGCGCACCGTGGCGCCACCGGTGGCATCACCGCTCGCTCCGGTGATCCGCAGGACCGGGCGGCGCGCGGTGACCCGACCCATCAGTGCGCCCCCGCCGGTTCGAGCCGTACCAGCACCGCCTTGGACACCGGCGTATTCGACTTCGCGGCAACGTGATCGAGCGGAATGAGGGGATTGGTCTCGGGGTAGTAGGCGGCGGCATTGCCCTTGGGGGTGCTGTACTCGACGGCCCGGAAATTGCGCACTCGTCGCTCCTGCAGCACGCCGTCGGGGCCGGTCCACTCGGAGACGATGTCCACAGCGGCCCCGTCGGCGATGCCCAGTTCCGCGAGGTCGGCCGCGGACACGAAGATCACCCGGCGGCCGCCTTTCACGCCGCGATAGCGGTCGTCGAGCCCGTAGATGGTGGTGTTGTACTGGTCGTGACTGCGCAGGGTCTGCAGGATCAACCGGCCGGGGGGAGTGGGCAACCACTGCAGTGGACTCGCGGTGAAGTTGGCCTTGCCGGTGCTGGTGGGGAACTCGCGCCGGTCGCGCGGCGGGTGCGGCAGCTGGAACCCGTCGGGCCGCCGGACCCGCTCGTTGTAGTTCTGGCAGCCGGGCACCACCCGCGAGATCGAGTCGCGGATGCGGTCGTAATCCCCCTTGAAGTGCGCCCACGGCACCGAGTGGTCGGCGCCGAGCAGGTGCTCGGCGAGTTCGCAGACGATCGCGACCTCGCTGCGCAGCTGATCGCTGACGGGCGTCAGGCTGCCGCGCGAGAGGTGCACCATGGACATCGAATCCTCCACGGAGACCATCTGTTTCCCACCCGCCTGGATGTCCTTGTCGGTACGGCCGAGGGTCGGCAGGATGACCGCGGTGCGTCCGGCCACCACGTGGGAGCGGTTGAGCTTGGTCGAGACCTGGACGGTCAGCGCGCAGGAACGCAGCGCGGCCTCGGTGGCCTCGGTGTCCGGGGTGGCCCGGATGAAGTTTCCGCCCATCGCCATGAAGACGGAGCCCTTGCCGTCGCGCATGCCGCGGATGGCGGCGACGGTGTCCCAGCCGTGCTTTCGGGGGCTGACGATGGAGAACTCGCGGTCCAGCGCGTCGAGGAACGAGTCCGGCATCTTCTCCCAGATGCCCATCGTGCGGTCACCCTGGACGTTGGAGTGCCCACGCACCGGGCAGACGCCCGCGCCGGGCTTGCCCATCATGCCGCGCATCAGCAGCAGGTTGGTGATCTCCTGGATGGTCGCGACCCCGTGCGTCTGTTGGGTCAGGCCCATCGCCCAGCACGCGATCGTCCGTTCGGAACGGGCCATCGCGTCGGCGGTCTCGCGCAACTGCGTCATCGTCAGCCCGGTGGCCTCGAGGACGACATCGAGATCGACTGCGCGGACGTTCTTCTCGTACTCGGCGAACCCCGCGCAGTGCTCCTCGACGAAGGCCCGGTCCACCACCGACCCGGGGTCAGCGTCGTCGGCCTCGAGCAAGAGTCGCCCGAGCCCCTGGAACAGGGCCATGTCGCCGCCGAGGCGGATCTGCAGGAACTCGTCGGCGATGTCGACGCCGCGCCCGATCACGCCGCCCACCTTCTGTGGGTCCTTGAACCGGCGCAGCCCCGCCTCGGGCAGCGGGTTGACCGCGATGATCTTGGCGCCGTTCCCCTTTGCCTTCTCCAGCGTGGAGAGCATCCGAGGATGGTTGGTGCCGGGGTTCTGGCCGGCGATGAGGATCAGGTCGGCGTACTCGAGGTCCGGAACCGTCACCGAACCCTTGCCGATCCCGATCGATTCGGTGAGCGCGCTGCCGGACGATTCGTGGCACATGTTGGAGCAGTCGGGCAGGTTGTTGGTACCGAAGCTGCGGATCATCAGCTGGTAGAGGAACGCGGCCTCGTTGCTGGTGCGCCCGGACGTGTAGAACACGGCCCCGTCGGGGCCGGGCAGCGCCCGCAGGTGGTCGGCGATCAGTCGGTATGCCTCGTCCCAGTCGATCGGCGCGTAGTGGGTCGCGCCCTCGCGGAGCACCATCGGGTGGGCGAGCCGCCCCTGCTGTCCGAGCCAGTAGTCGGTCTTCTCGGCCAGCTCCGCCACCGAGTGCTCGGCGAAGAACTCGGGACCGACGCTGCGCAGCGTCGCCTCCTCGGCCACGGCCTTGGCGCCGTTCTCGCAGAACTCCGCGGGTCTGCGGTGCCCCGGTGTCTCGGGCCAGGCGCAGCCGGGGCAGTCGAACCCGTGTCGCTGATTGAGCCTGGCCAGGGTCCGGGCGGTTCGGACGGCGCCCATCTGCTCGAGGCCGCGTTGCAGGGACACCAGGACCGCGGGCACGCCCGCCGCGTGGTCCTTGCTGTGCGTGACGATCAGCTCCGATTCGTCGATGTCGCGTTCGGGTCCCTTGCGAGTCATGCCTACATAGTGGCCCCGCGACGGGCCCGCCGAAAGCGAGGTGACCCACTCTGCCTACTATTTCGGCTAGCCTTACCTAGCTTTGGTGACGATGGAGGAGAGTCGATGGCAGACGTCGGTAGATTGACGCGGCGGGGATTTCTGATCGGAACGTCGGGCGCGCTGCTCGCGTTCGCCGCTGCCTGCAGCAGCGACGGTGACGGCGGATCGACGTCCGGCGGCACCGGCGCGACCATCGGCAACAAGTACGGCGAGACCCAGGTCCCGATCGACCCGCAGCGCGTGGTCAGCGTCGGATACAACGACCAGGACGCGCTGCTGGCGCTCGGCTCCACCCCGGTCGGCGTCTTCGACTGGTACGGCAACTACCCGAATGCCGTGTGGCCTTGGGCGCAGGACCTGCTCGCCGGGGCGACGCCCGCGATCATCGGCAGCGCGAACACCGGGATCGACGTCGAGAAGGTGGCCGCCACCAACCCCGATCTGATCGTCGGCACCTACTCGGGCCTGACCAAGGACCAGTACAACAAGCTCAGCGCGCTCGCGCCGACGGTCGCGCAGCCCAAGGAGTTCGCCGACTACGGGGTGCCGTGGCAGGACCAGACCCGGATCATCGGCGAGGCGCTCGGCAAGCAGGACAAGGCGAAGGAGTTGGTGGCCTCCGTCGAGAAGCAGTTCACCGACGTCGCGGCCGCCAACCCCGCCTTCGCGGGCAAGACGGTGATCGTGGGCGCGCTCAAGGGCCCGGGCCAGTTCGGGGTCTACGGCCCGGAGGACCCGAAGGTCCGTTTCTTCACCGAACTCGGCTTCGTCAATCCGCCTGTCACGCAGCAGATCACGACCACGAACTTCGCCCCGATCAGCACGGAGCAGCTCTCGCTCGCCGATGCTGACCTGCTGGTCTGGTACGCGGGTGGCGGCTTCGGTGACAAGCTGCGTGCCGAGCTCGACAAGACGCCGGTCTATCAGGAGCTGAACGTCGTCAAGGACGGCCGCACGATCATCCTCGAGGACGAGGCTGCTGAGGCGATGACCTGGAGCACCGTCCTGTCGCTGCCGTACGCGCTGGAGAACATCCCGCCGCGGATCGCTCCGCTGCTCACCAAGTAGTCCCGGCGAGGGTTCGCCCGACGCGCTAGGGGACCAGGACGACCTTTCCGACGTTGCGACGCTCGGTCAGGATCCTATGGGCCTCTGGCGCGTCGGCGAACGGGACGGCGTCGGACACCACGGGCGCAACGACCCCGTTCTCGATCAGCCCGCGCAACGGCGTGATCCAGGGCTCGAGGGTGCCGCGGTCGTCCCACAGCCGCAGCATGTTGAGGCCGATCACTGCCTTCGACTCGCTCATCTGGTCGATGAGGTTGAAGCCCCGCATCATGCGCAGGGCCTGCGGCGCGGCCTTCAGCAGGTTTCGCTTGTCGCCCGCGACCACCGAGCTGGCCCCGAACGCGACGAGCCTGCCGCCGGGACGCAACAGTCCGTAGCTTCGTCGCAGTGATTCCCCGCCGATCGCATCCATGATCACGTCCATCGGCGGAAGCCCGCTGTCCCACCCACGTTTCCGGTAGTCCAGAGCCACGTCGACGCCGAAACCGCGGATGGCGTCGTGCTTGCCCGGTGATGCGGTTCCGTACACCTCGGCGCCGTGGTGCTTGGCGATCTGCGTCGCCGCGATGCCGACGCCACCAGCCGCCGCCTGGATCAGAACCCGCTCTCCCTCAAGGAGATTCGCGTAGCCGATCAGGCCTGCCCATGCGGTTGCGTAGTTGACGGGAATGGCGGCGCCCTGCTCGAAGCTCAACGAATCCGGCAGTGCGACCACGTCGCGAGCGTCGGCGCACACCTGCTCGGCGTAGCCGCCGAACCTCGTGCCAGCAAACACCCGGTCGCCGAAGGCGAGGCCGACGACGTCCGGGGCGACCTCGGCGATCGTGCCCGCGACCTCGTAGCCGACGATGCTCGGCAGCGGCGGGGCGTCGGCGTACAGGCCGAGCCGGGCCATCACGTCGGCGAAGTTGACGCCCGCCGCCCGGACATCGATGCGGACCGTGCCGGGGCGGAGCGGCGGCGAGGGGCGTTCCTGGACCTGGAGGACGTCGGCGTCCCCGTGCTTGGTGATCACGACTGCGCGCATATGGGAAGGCTAGTACCGATCGGCGGTGGCTGTCAGGATGTGACGAGCTGGGCGGCTTCACCTGCCTGATGCCGGTATCTCGGCCCGCTTCCTGTCGAAGTCGATCTGCTCGCGGAGAATGTCGCCGTGGCCTGCGTGCCTGGCGAACTCTTGGATGAAGGTGAGCAGCGTCCATCGCATGCTGACGCTTCCTTCGCGGGGATTGGCCTTGGTGTCGTCGAGGTCGAAGCGGGACGCGATCTCACGTGATCGTTGGCTTGCACGCTCGAATTCGGCGATGACATCTGCCAGCGACTCGTCGTCGGCGACGGCGAAGGTGCCCTCGTCGCGGCGCGAGTATCCATCGCATTCGGATTCGTCGAGCCCTGCCCAGAATCGTTGGAACCAGATTCGTTCTGCGGCGGCGGCATGCTTGATCAACGAGATCGGTGTCGTCAGCGACGCAACGAGTCGTCGGCGGGCATCTGCTTCAGACAGGCCGCGGGCGGTCTCGATGAGTGCTTCGCGGTTGCGGTCGAGCATGTTCTCGATGATTGTTCGCTCGGTGCCGCTGGTAATTCCAGAGATACTCATGGACTTTCACTCCATTCTGTTGTGCTGGCGGATGCCCGCGGTAGGTATTGGTCGGGCTGAATGGCGCAGGGAGGCGCACCGACGATCGGTCTCGAGAGGGACGAAACGTCCGGAAACAGGGAACGACCGGGAAGATGGGGGATTCGATCCGCTCGTCGCGAAGATTGCGCACGGAGCGTGGAGAGGGGCCGACGTTGACGTCGCAGCCCAGGCCTGGTGGAAGGCGCTGCTGCCTGGGTTCAATGTATCGCAGAGTTTCAATCCGGGCTGCAACTCGATGACGCAGCCTTGCCAGGTCGATGGCAACCGCACGCGCTCGGTACCTTCGCTGTTCGGGGCGCGCCATCCTGTGTATGCGCGGGGTTCGCTCGGTAGGCTTGGTCGCATGGCACGGATGTGGTCACTGCTCACTCGGAGGCTGAATCTCGTTCAGCTCACGTGGGTGGCCATGCTGACCTTGGTCATTGCCGCGACAACAGCGTTGGACGGGCCGACCGCGGTTGTCGGCGCCGCGATTGCGATCGTGCTTCTGCTCGCAGTGGCTGGACAAGGCTCGTTGGCCCAACTGCACTCGCTGACCGAGTCGACCACTGGCCCATCACGGGACGAGCAGCGTCTGCGTGGCGCGTTCCGCAGGCAGAGCGCCCCCGACACCCCCGGTCGGCCCCGCCGACCTCGAGCACCCGGACAGGTCCTGGTCGCCGCGCTGCACTGACGCTGCGCGAGCGCCTCGGTCGACCGTCCCTCCGCGCCGGAGTGATCCGCAGAGGATCCGGCGTGAACTCCCACTCGCACGATGCCGTGTGACGCTGCGTCGTGCAGCAAAGAGGTACTCGAATGCTCGACTTCATCTACTACCCCGTGTCCGCGATCTTGTGGTTCTGGCACAAGGCGTTCGGCTCGGTTCTCGGCCCCGACAACGGATTCGCCTGGGCGCTGGCGGTGGTGTTCCTGGTCTTCACCCTGCGTGTCCTACTGCTCAAACCCGCGATCAAACAGGTCCGCACAACTCGCCAGATGCAGGAGTTGCAACCGCAGATCAAGGCCCTGCAGCAGAAGTACGCCGGCGACCGGCAACGCCAGGCGACCGAGATGCAGAAGCTGCAGAAGGATCACGGGTTCAACCCGCTGATGGGGTGCCTGCCTGCACTGGTTCAGGCGCCAGTGTTCCTCGGGCTCTACCACGTGCTCCGTTCTTTCAACCGAACCGGAACCGGAATGGGCAACCTCGGAATGACTCCGGAGGTCAACGCACACACTCCGAACTACATCTTCAGCGCCGCCGATGTGCAGTCGTTCCTGAGTGCTCGCCTGTTCGGTGCGCCGATCTCCGTGGCGATCACCAGTCCGCAGAGCACCCTGGCGTCGTTCGCGCCGTACGGCGGAGTCCCGACCGTGGCCACGATTGCCGCCGTGGCGATCCCCCTGATGGTGCTCGCGAGCCTTGCCACGCACTTCAACGCGAGGGCATCGGTGAAAAGGCAGAGTGCGGAAGCGGCGGCCAACCCGCAGTCGGCGATCATGAACAAGCTGATGCTGTGGATCTTTCCGCTCGGCATCCTGGTCGGCGGGCCGTTCCTGATGATCGCGATCTTGCTGTACTGGGTGAGCAACAACATCTGGACCTATGGCCAGCAGCACCTCGTGTTCACTCGCATCGACAGGGAAGAAGCCGCGAAAGAGCGAGTTGTCGCCGAACTGCGAGTGGCCACTGCGCCCAAACCAGGCGCTCGACCGCACGCCCGGCCGAAGTCCACGCGACAGAGACGGAAGCGTCGCAGGTAGCGAGTGCGCCGGTCTAGGCTCCGGACGTGTCGATTCCGAGAGCAGCGTGGTGGGCCTTAGCCGTTGCTGCGCTGGGGTTCACCGCGTGGGTCGGTACTCTGCCGATGGCTGACTTGTCGTTGTCGTGCGCGAAGACCGGTGAGCTGTACCTCGATGGCGGCCGATCCTCCCTGCACTGCGATGACTCGATCGTCCACGTCCTGGGGGTATGGCCGCTGGTCTGCCTCGGATTGTTGCTCGTGACCCCAACTGTGGTGGCGGCGCTGGCGATGCGGGGGTGGGTTTCCTGGTTGGCGGTCGCCGCACTCGTCGGTTTGTCGATCGTTGGGCTGGCGAACTGGTCTTCACACTGGATAGCGCTGCTTTTCGCTGCTCCCATGGCGGCCCTTGGATTGATCACTGCCACGGTCCAGCAGGTCGCCCGGCGCCGACGTAAGCCAGGGGATGGATCTACTGCCACAGTTTCTCTTTTGAGTGGTTGCTGACAGGAGCGAAGCATGAACACCGACGAACACGACGAGCCATCAGGCGACCGGCGCCCGACCGCAAACGATGGCCCATTCACCCTGACAGTCGATGGGGAGGTCTTCACCGTGAGACTGCGCCCGGAGGAACCAGGCGCCTGCGACTATGAATGGGTATCCGGACCGAACAAAGGGTACGGATTTTCGAGTTCTCAACGGGTGGCCTTCTACAGCATTCAAGATCGAGCAGGAACCCCGTCCGCACTTCAGCCGATATCGGTTGACGAGCATCGCGAGTCGATCCGCGACTTCCTCAGTCAGATCAACCCTGAGACTGGGTATCTCGGAGACTAGCGGCGACAGTCGCCCGGCAGTGCGCGGTGCCGTTGTAGTCACCGATCCGGCCACGGAAGGACCGTCAGCCGCGGCCACTCAGCTTTCCACCGGTCGGCCTTGGCTTCGTACACCTCTCGGGGTGCCATCACCGGGTTGGGGCGCAACACCATGTCGAAGAGATCATCGAAACCGTGAGGGGCGTAGACCTCGGGATCTGCGCCTGCCTTTCGCGTGATGCCGAAGCAGCACGTGGTGGACGCGAAGTGGTCGATAGCGTCAGCGCTGCTGGTGAACGCTGTGGCCGGAACACCGAAATGCTCTTCGTACCAGAGGTGGACGCGCGCTTCGTTGCGGACCTCGACAACTTCGTTGATGTCGTGGAACAGGATCTCGGCCCCCTTGATGACACTGTCTTCGGCGTCGTAGCTCAGGTCGGACCCGTCGAAATAGAACAGGTCGTAGTCCTTGATGCCTGCCCGCAGATCGCGGCCGTCGAGGTGATTCCAGACCGTCTGGAACACCCCGCCTGCAGTGAGGTACCAGTCCTCCACGCCGAGGTGCTCCGCCCGATCCACGATCCGTCGGCACACGGGATTCCCCAAGACAATTTCGAGCAGTCGCTGCTCGTCCGTGGCGCGTGAGGTCATCGTGCAATCATCGCGTAGCGGCAGCCGGAACATCCCCTGACCGGCGTGTAGTGGGGCGATCACCGCGGACGCGTCGGTAGGCGGCGTGTCCCTCTGATCCTTGTCAGTCCGTGGGGCAACCCGGTATTTCAGCTGTAGTACTGAACGATGCAGAACTCGTGATCCTCTGGATCGTGCATCACCATCACGGTTCCATCGTCGTAGTCGTGACGCACGCCTGCCCAGCGGCCGCCCAGGCTTTCGACACGGTGGCGGCCTGCGTCGATATCTTCGACCTGAATGTCGAGGTGAATGCGGACCTTACCGTTTTTGGTCTCTGGAACTCGTTGGAAGGTCAAGCGCGGCTGGCCATCATGGCGAGATCCCACGGTGGCCCATCCGAGATCGTCACCGTGGTCGTCGGACTCCGCAATGTCGAGCATCGCGCTCCAGAACGATGCCATCCGTGCGGGGTCCGCGCAGTCGATCGTGATTCCAACCAACCGATTCGTCATGCCTACAGCATCTACGAGCCAGTCGAGAACTCAATGATGTTGACGTCCTTGTTTCCGCGGTTGGCCGCGCAGCGGCACCGGCCGCAACCTGGAAGCCCGTGTGGCGGTATGGGTTCTTGAGCTGAGTTGAAAGGAATTGGGCAAGCCAGCCGTTGGAGGTGCCGGTCCTAGTGGCCGCGAACGCGCCGGTAGTGCTCGTAGATCACGCGCGAGCCGAATGTCCTGGTCTCGATGAGGTCAAGCGTGACGTCTTCGGTGACCGGCGGCAGGAACGGTGTGCCACCACCGATGACGACCGGATTGCGGAACATGCACAGCTCGTCGACAAGTCCGAGCTCGATGGCCCCCGCGGCCAGGCCGGCGCCGCCGATCGCGACATCCTTGTCGGTCGCGCCGAGCGCGGACGCTGCCTCCTCGGCCAGCGGCGCCTCGGCGAGCCGGGCATTGCCCTGGACGCCGTCGAGCGTGCGGCTGAAGACGACCTTCGGGATCGCGCACCAGGCGTCGGCGAAGGCGGCGTCGAGCTCGTTGTCGCGCATCGACGGATCCGTCTCCCACGGCAGCATCGTCTCGTAGAGCCTGCGGCCGCACAGGAAGCCGCCGAGCTCGCGTGTCTGCGTGATGTGGAAACGAAACTGCTCATCGCTGGGGATCGACCAGCCGAACGCGCCCTCGCGGTCGGCGATGAAGCCGTCCACCGAGACACTCATCGAATAGATCAGCATGGCTGCAGCCCGTCGGGCCGGAGCGACCGGCGACGATCGGTGATGATGCCCATCCTCAGGTTCGACATCGGGATCTCCATCCTTCTGCGCGATCGTACGGCCATTGCAGGCGCCGCACAGAGATCTCGAGAGCGACCTCCACCTCGAGTCGAGCAAAGGCCGGGTGGGACCGATCGACTCCCAGGTGTCACGTTTTCGTCGCGTTCGGTGTCCTTTGTTGTGTGATCGCGGTTGGCGAGATGCGGGAAGGTTGGGGTGATGGCTCAAACGACAGGAGAATCAGCGTGAAGGCACTGATCGTGTGTACGTCCGTCTCGCACGGCAACACCAGAAAGATCGCCGACGTCATGGGTGCCGTGCTGTCGGCGCCAGTCATGGCTCCCGAGGACGTCGATCCGGTCGAGTTGGCAGGTTATGACCTGGTGGGATTCGGTTCCGGGATCTTCCAGATGTCCTTCCATCCACAGCTACGAGATTTCGTCGGGGCGCTCCCGCCGCAGCCCGCAACCGCGGCGTTTGTGTTCTCCACCAGCGGCCTTCCCGAGCCTCCGTTCAGGCGGTACAGCCGTTCCTTCGAGCGGCTGCTCGAGCAGAAGGGGCTCAAGGTGGTCGACACGTTCTCCTGCCGGGCGTTCGATACCTATCTGCCGTTCAAGCTGGTCGGCGGCAGAAGAAAGGAACGGCCGGACATCAACGATCTGCGGGCAGCGCATACATTCGCCGAGCGCCTACGTGCGCAGATGGTCTCTGCATCCTGAGCTGTCCGGTGTCAGAGCACGATCAGGCCATTCACCTGCGCCGCCGGGATGAGTCGACCCGGGTGACGAGAAGCGTGTGCGTTGCAGGTCGGCCCCGGCTGGGATATCCAAAGTATCGCGGCTCGGGCCGGTCGGCGCCATCATGCGATTCCACTTGGTCCGGAGTTCCGCAAACCCCTTGCGTCGGGTCCGCTCTCGAGTAGAATCGAACATATGTTCTAGTGATTCTCCCGGGGGTGTGATGCACATGACGGGCTCGGTGGCGATGGATCGTGAGCGGTGCCTGCTCGACGCGATCGCCGAGACCTCGCGCGCCGAGAATGCGGCGGCGGCCCGGTTGGTCGGGCAGATCATGGAGTACATCAACTCTCGGGGCACCTTCGACCAGCGGGCTCCCGGCGCAGGCTTCGATACCGAGCAAGCGGAGCGGTCCGCGATCGCGGAAGTCGCATTGGCGTTGTCGAGCACCTTCAGGTCGGTGTCGTCGCTGATGCGACTCGGGTTCGCCCTTGAGCGGATGCCCGATATTCGGGGCGCCTTCGCCGCTGGTGAGGTGTCTCTGGTCAAGGTCCGGGTGATCGATGAGCACACCCGCAAGGCTGCCATCGCAGCGGTGCTGCGCCTCGACGCCGACATCCTCGCCGCCGCAAGACGGCTCGCGCCAACCGCCCTCGGAATCGAGATCGACCGACTGCTGATCGAGGACGACGCGGCCTGGGCGCAACGCGCTCGCGACGAGGCCGAGGCCAAACGCAAGGTTCGCTCCCGCCGCCTTCCTCACGGGATGGGGGTGCTCTCGGTGACGTTGACGGCGACTCAGCTGGCGGCAGTCACGGGGCTGATCGTGACGGTTGCCAAGACGGCGTGCAGGGCAGATCCGCGCCCGCTCGACGTCCGGTGCGCGGACGCGTTCATGGTCCTGATGCGCGGCGGGAGGGTCCTGACCTGCGAGTGTGGCGACCGTGACTGTGCTGCCACCCGCAACTGTGAGCCCGCCGCCGCGCAGGTGAATCTGACGATTTCGTGCGGGCTGGAGACGCTGCTCGGCCTCGCCGACAACCCCGCCTACCTCGAAGGCTACGGATACCTCGACGCCGGGCAGGCCCGCGCCATCGCCGGGGATGCGACCTGGCAGGCGATCATCGACTGCGCCACGCAGGCGCTCGACCGTCTACATCGCGATCACGCCGTCGCCCGCTACGACACCGATGGCGCCGACGACACCGACGGCACCGACGCCGACGGCACCGACGCCGACGGCACCGACGCCGACGGCATCGGCGCCGACGATGGCACAGATGCCGACGATGGCATCGACGAGGCCAATGGCACTGCGGACGGCGCCGAATCGACCGGGGCAGCGGCCGCGACGGAATCGGACCACCGGCCACCTGGCATCGCGGCGGAACCCGTAGTGCGCGAACCGGACCCGTCATGCCGATCCGAAGTGCCAGATCCATGCCTTGCGGCCGTGGCGGGGCCCGACGACCTCCGCGAGTCGAACCCCGGATCTGGTTTGCTCGTGCTCAGAAGTCGGATCCTGCCCGCGGGCTCGACCGCGCTTCCGGTACGCAAGCTCCCGCGTCCCGGTGTCGCCTCGCCGGCCGACGCCATCGATCGTCTGTTCCGCACGATCCTGAACGACCCCGCGGATCTCATGGCCGCGTTTCCGGACGGCCACGGTGGATTCACGAGGCCGCCACCCGGGGCCCTGGCGTACCGACCCAGCGACCTACTCGCCGCCGCCGTCCGGCTGCGTGACGGCACCTGCCGACACCCCGACTGCCTGATCGCCGCCGCGGACTGCCAGATCGATCATGTAGTGGCGTTCGACAGGAGTGATCCGATCCTCGGCGGCTGGACCATTCTCACCAACCTGCAGTGTCTGTGCGTCCTGCATCACCAACTCAAGACCGCGGGCCTCTGGCGTCACGAGATGCTCGCCGGCGCGATCATGCACATCCACAACGCGATCGGACAGCACGCCCTCACCCTCCCTGTCCGGCGGTAGGTGCTACTCGGGCGCCGGCTGCTTCATGTTCAGGATCACCACGCCCGCGATGATCAGCGCGAGCCCGAAGAACTTCGCGACGGATGCCTCTTCGCCGAGGAACGCGATACCGATCAGCGCGACCGTCGCGGTCCCGATCCCGGACCAGAGCGCGTACGCCAGGCTCACGGGCAGTGACCGCAGCGCCTGGGCGAGGCAGGCGAACGAGGTGGCGTAGCCGAGCAGAACGGCGATCGTCGGCAACGGCCGGCTGAACTGCTCGGTGCTGCCGAGGAATACCGTCGCGAGGATCTCGCAGGTGATCGCGGCGGCGAGGAAGGCCCACGCCCGCTTGCCGTCGCTCATCAGGCACCGCCCAGGTTGAGCGCGACCACTCCGGCCACCACCAGGGTGATGCCGAGGATTCGGCCTGCGGACCGTGGTTCTCGCAGGACCAGCATTCCGATGGCGGCGATCGCGGCGGTGCCGACGCCAGCCCAGACGGCGTACGCCACACCGATGTCGAGGGTGCGCAGGGTCAGCGACAGGCAGTACAGCGCCACGCCGTACAGGCCAAGGACAGCCACGGTCGGACCGGGCCGTCGGAAGCCCTCCGTCCGACTCAGCAGACTTGTTGCGAGTACCTCCGCGCAGATGGCCACCGCGAGGAAAATCCATGCCGTCGTCATGCCTACAACGTACGGAGCGACCGGACAGCCGCCTTCGGGGCGGTAGCGTCACGGCATGGCCGCCGTCACGGTTCGACCCGCCGCCCCCTCCGATGTCCCCGCCGCCGGACGCGTGCTGGCCGCGGCTTTCGATGACGACCCGGTGACGGAATGGATGTGGCCGGACGTCGGCTCGCGCCGGACCGGGTTGCCGCGATTGTTCGGGACGCTCATCCGGCACCATCACTTCCCGCTCGGCGGCGTCGAGGTTGCGCTCGCAGCGGACGGATCGGTGACCGGGGCCACCATGTGGGATCCGCCGGGACGCTGGCGGCAGTCGGCGCTGAGCCAGCTGCGCGCGCTGCCCGGACTGATCCACGCCTTCGGCAGCCGGATCATGGTGGGGGCGGAGTTCGCCGGGACGGTCGAGAAGGCGCACCCGGAAGAGCCGCACTGGTATCTCAGCACCATCGGGACCGATCCCTCGGCGCGTGGCGCGGGCCACGGCAAAGCGCTGATGAACTCCCGGCTGGAGCGGTGTGACGCCGAGCATGCGCCTGCTTATCTGGAGTCGAGCAAGGAGTCGAACGTCCCCTATTACGAGCGATTCGGCTTCGAGGTGACGGGCGAGATCGTGATCCCGAACGGTGGCCCGACGCTGTGGGCGATGTGGCGGGCGCCTCGCTGACCGGACGGCGGTGTCGGGGGAGCCCGCGGGTTCTCTAGAATCACCGGGTGACCAGTGCCGTGCCGCAGGACCCCATGAACCCCGCCGACGCCCTCCCGAAGAGCTGGGACCCCAGCGCGGTAGAGCAGGAGTTGTACGAGGGTTGGGTGGACGCCGGGTACTTCACGGCTGACCCGACCAGCGACAAGCCCGGCTACTCGATCGTGCTGCCGCCGCCGAACGTGACCGGCAGCCTGCACATGGGCCACGCCCTCGACCACACCCTCATGGACGTGCTCTCGCGCCGCAAGCGCATGCAGGGCTACGAGGTGCTCTGGCTGCCCGGCATGGACCACGCGGGTATCGCCACCCAGAACGTGGTGGAGAAGCAGCTCGCGGCGGACGGCAAGAAGAAGGAAGACTTCGGTCGCGAACTGTTCATCGACAAGGTCTGGGACTGGAAGCGCGAGTCCGGCGGCACCATCGGTGGCCAGATGCGCCGACTCGGCGACGGCGTCGACTGGAGCCGTGACCGGTTCACCATGGACGAGGGCCTCTCGCGCGCCGTCCAGACCATCTTCAAGCGGATGTACGACGCGGGACTGATCTACCGGGCCGAGCGCCTGGTCAACTGGTCGCCGGTGCTGCAGACCGCCATCTCCGACATCGAGGTCAAGTTCGAGGACGTCGAGGGCGAACTGGTGTCGCTCCGGTACGGCTCGCTCGACGACAACGAGCCGCACGTGATCGTGGCCACCACCCGTGTGGAGACGATGCTCGGCGACACCGCTGTCGCGGTGCACCCCGACGACGAGCGCTACCAGCACCTGCTCGGCACCACCCTCGAGCACCCCATCACCGGGCGGCAGATCCCGATCATCGCCGACGACTACGTCGACCCGGAGTTCGGCACCGGTGCGGTGAAGATCACCCCCGCGCACGACCCCAACGACTTCGAGATGGGCCTGCGGCACAACCTGCCGATGCCCACGATCATGGACAAGACCGGCAAGATCGCCGATACCGGAACGCAGTTCGACGGCATGGACCGGTTCGAGGCCCGAGTGAAGGTGCGCGAGGCGCTCGCCGAGCAGGGTCGTGTGGTCGCCGAGAAGCGTCCCTACCTGCACAGCGTCGGCCACTCCGAGCGCAGCGGCGAGTCGATCGAGCCGCGGCTCTCGCTGCAGTGGTGGGTCAAGGTCGAGGAGCTTGCCAAGGCCGCGGGCGACGCGGTCCGTAACGGAGACACCACGATTCACCCCGCCAGCCTCGAGCCGCGCTGGTTCGGTTGGGTCGACAACATGCACGACTGGTGCATCTCGCGCCAGCTGTGGTGGGGTCACCGCATCCCGATCTGGTACGGCCCCGAGGGGGAGGTCCGCTGCGTCGGACCCGACGAGACCGCACCCGAGGGCTGGGAGCAGGACCCCGACGTCCTCGACACCTGGTTCTCGTCCGGACTCTGGCCGTTCTCCACGATGGGCTGGCCGGAGCAGACCCCTGAGCTCGAAAAGTTCTACCCCACAAGCGTTCTCGTCACCGGCTACGACATCCTGTTCTTCTGGGTGGCCCGGATGATGATGTTCGGCACCTTCGTCTCCGAGGACGACGCGATCACCGCGGGCGAGGGCAAGTCCGGTCCGCAGATGCCGTTCAAGGATGTCTTCCTGCACGGCCTGGTCCGCGACGAGTTCGGCAAGAAGATGTCGAAGTCGAAGGGCAACGGCATCGACCCGCTGGACTGGGTGCGCGAGTTCGGCGCCGACGCGCTGCGCTTCACGCTGGCCCGCGGCGCGAACCCCGGCAGCGACCTCTCCGTCGGTGAGGATCACGCGAAGGCCTCCCGCAGCTTCGCCACGAAACTGTTCAACGCCACCAAGTTCGCCCTGATGAACGGCGCTGCGCCCGCGCCGCTGCCTGCCGAGCTCAGCGATGCCGACCGCTGGATCCTGGACCGGCTCGAGCAGGTGCGGGCCGAGGTCGACGCCGCGTTCGACCGCTACGACTTCGGCAAGGCCTGCGACGCGCTCTACCACTTCGCCTGGGACGAGGTGTGTGACTGGTACCTCGAGCTCGCCAAGGTGCAGTTCGCCGGTCCCGAGGCCGAGGGCACCAAGGCCGTGCTCGGCAACGTCCTCGACGCGCTGCTGCGCATGCTGCATCCGGTGATGCCGTTCGTCACCGAGACCCTCTGGAAGGTGCTGACCGGCGGGGAGTCGGTGGTGATCTCCGAGTGGCCGACCACTACCGGTGCGACCGCCGATGCCGTTGCCGCGCAGCGCATCGCGGACGTCCAGCGGCTCGTCACCGAGATCCGCAGGTTCCGCAGCGATCAGGGCCTGAACCCCGGCCAGAAGGTGGCGGCGAGGCTCAGCGGGATCGCGGAGGCCGATCTGGACGGCAAGCAGGCCGCGGTCGCCTCCCTGGTCAAGCTGACGGATCCGGCCGACGACTTCGCGGCCACCGCGTCGCTCGAGGTTCGGCTCAGTCGCGGCACCGTCACCGTCGAGCTGGACACCTCGGGCACCGTTGACCTTGTCGCCGAGCGCAAGCGCCTCGAGAAGGATCTGGCGGCGGCCGAGAAGGAGCTCGCGGGCACCGCGGCCAAGCTGTCCAACGAGGCGTTCCTCGGCAAGGCGCCGGACAACGTGGTCGACAAGATCCGTGCCCGGCAGACCCTGGCAGCGGAGGAGGTCGAGCGGATCACCGCCCGGCTCAATGCTGCTGACATGAAGGACGCGGATCTGAAGGGGCAGGCGCAGGCGTGAACGCCGAGACACCTGAGAAGTGGGACGGGGGATCGCAGCCCTCGCCCGTCGATCTGGCCGAGCTGGCGCTCGTCGAGGCCGAACTCGACCAGCGCTGGCCCGAGACCAAGATCGAGCCCTCCACCGCCCGCATCGCGGCCCTGATGGATCTGCTCGGCTCGCCGCAGCACAGCTATCCGGCCATCCACGTCGCTGGCACCAACGGGAAGACCTCGGTCACCCGGATGATCGACGCGCTGATGACGCGCCTGCACCGCCGGGTCGGGCGGACCACCAGCCCGCATCTGCAGCTGGCGACCGAGCGGATCAGCATCGACGGCAAGCCGATCTCGCCTCGCCTCTACGTGGACACCTACCGCGAGCTGCTGCCGTACGTCGAGATGATCGACACCCAGTCCAAGGCGGCGGGTGGCCCCGCGATGAGCAAGTTCGAGGTGCTCACCGCGATGGCGTTCGCGGCCTTCGCCGAGGCGCCGGTGGACGTCGCGGTCGTGGAGACTGGCCTCGGTGGCCGTTGGGACGCAACGAATGTCATCGACGGTCAGGTCGCGGTGATCACCCCCATCGGCCTCGACCACGTCGAGTTCCTCGGCAGTGACATCGCCGGGATCGCCGCCGAGAAGGCCGGGATCATCAAAAAGGCGCCCGAGTCGCTGGTGCCGCGCGACACCGTCGCGATCCTCGCGGAGCAGACCCCGGAAGTGACCGAGGTCCTGCTGCGCCGGGCCGTCGAGGCCGACGCCGCGGTGGCCCGCGAGGGGTCCGAGTTCAAGGTCCTGGCCCGCCGGATCGCGATCGGCGGACAGCAACTGGAACTGCAAGGCCTGTCCGGGGTCTACAGCGACATCTTCCTGCCGCTGCACGGCGAGCACCAGGCCCGCAACGCCTCGCTCGCGCTCGCCGCGGTGGAGGCGTTCTTCGGGGCGGGGGCGGACCGCCAGCTCGACGTCGACGCGATCCGGGAAGGCTTCGCCTCGATGACCAACCCGGGGCGTCTCGAGCGGGTGCGCAGCGCGCCCACCGTCTTCCTCGACGCCGCGCACAACCCGCACGGGGCCAAGGCGCTGGCCGCCGCGCTCGTCGCGGAGTTCGACTTCCGCAAGCTGGTCGGCGTCGTCGCGGTGATGGCGGACAAGGACGTGGCCGGGATCCTGACCGCGCTGGAGCCGGTGTTCGACGAGATCGTCGTGACGCACAACGGATCTCCGCGCGGCATGGATGTCGAGGAACTCGCCAACCTGGCGGTCGCCCGGTTCGGCGACGAACGCGTGGTGGTGGCGCAGACGCTCCCGGACGCACTCGAGACGGCCATCGGGCTGGCCGAGGAGGTCGCCGAGCCCGGTGAGGCAGTATCGGGGGCGGGTGTCGTGGTCACCGGATCGGTGGTCACCGCGGGCGTGGCCCGCACCCTGTTCGGAAAGGACCCGGCGTGAGTACTCCCGAGGGATCGAGCACACCCGAAGGCGACGCGGAGGGCGGCGCTCCGCGCTTCCGTCCGCCGGTGAACGACCCGTGGAAGGGCTTCCGTGGGGTCTGCGCGGGCACCCTGATCCTGGAGGCGATCGTGGTGCTGCTGGCGCTCCCGGTGGTGGCGACCGTCGGTGGCGGCGTCACCTGGCTGTCCGGCGTCTACCTGGTCGGACTCGCGCTGCTGATGGTTCTCGGCGGCGGTGTCCAGGGCAAGCCGTGGGCGATGGGGTACAACTTCGCGCTGCAGGCGGCGTTGATCGCCGGCTTCGCGGTGCACCCCGCGATCGGCGCGGTCGGACTGCTATTCGGCGCGGTGTGGGGTTACCTGCTGTATCTCAAGCGGGACCTCACCGACCGGATCGAACAGGGTCTGCTTCCGGGCCAGCGGGACTGACCCCTTAAGCTGTCCGCCGTGACTGAGCGCACCCTGGTACTTATCAAGCCCGATGGCGTCGCCCGCCGATTCGTAGGAGAAATCCTTTCCCGTGTCGAGCGGAAGGGGCTGTCCATCACGGCCCTCGAGATGAAGACCGCGGATGAGGCGCTGGCAGGCCAGCATTACGCCGAGCACCTTGGCAGGCCCTTCTATCCGGGGCTGATCGAGTTCATCACGTCCGGACCCCTCGTCGCCGCGGTGCTCGAGGGCCCGCGCGCGATCGCGGCATTCCGACAGCTCGCGGGCGGCACCGACCCGGTCGAGAAGGCCGTCCCCGGTTCCATCCGCGCCGACCTGGCACTGGACGGCCAGCAGAACCTGGTACACGGCTCCGACTCCGTCGAGTCGGCCGAGCGGGAGATCGCGCTCTGGTTCCCGGAGCTCGCCCGCGGCTAGTCCGCATCACCTCCGCCCACCCCGTAAGAGGTCCGAACACGCCGCGCTGGATCGTCGCCGGTGCGCCGTTGGCGTGGTCGGGCCCGACGGTGTGGGATACTGATGGCGGTCGACCCGCGATGTGTTCCATACGGGCCCGATCGGATGACACCACGGTTCGATGCCCGATCATCGCTGCCACGGCGCGCAGGAAATCCCTCGCGATCCCAGGCACGCTGGATGATCAGGCGCACGGACCAGGGAGTACGGCCATCCAGCCAGGCGCCGTGCGAGCTGGCAGTGATTTAACGGGTCACTGCGAGACGTGCGGGGCGAGACCAGACAATCTCATGCCCACCGGTATGAGTACACAATGAGCGCCCTCGCGTGGCCGCTTCACACCCAGTACGACTCTGGGTGGACGCGCCCGGGGGTCCGAGGAGACTACGTGGCCGATCAAGCGCCGCCCGAAAATTCACAGACTTCAGCCGCAGCGAATGCGGTGCCGACATTCCCGGAGAAGATCCGGGTGCACGCGCTCGCCAAGCTGCTGGGACTGACCAGCAAGCAGGTGCTCGCCCAGGTCGCCGAGTTCGGCGCCGAGGTACGCAGCGCGCAGTCCAGCGTGGACCGCGCTCTCGCCGAGCGGGTGCACGCCGCACTGGCGCCCGCCGCCGAGGCGGAGCCGACGCCCGCCGCCGAGGCGAAGCCCGAGGCCGCCGCGCCGACGGAGCCCGAGAAGGCCGCCGAGCCCGAGCGGGCCCCCGCGTCGCTGTTCACCAACATCGCCGAGCCCGAGGTGCACGTCGTTCCCGACGTGACCCCCGTGTTCCAGGCCCCGCTGTTCCTGCAGCCCGACGCGGCCGCAGCGGAGGCCGCACCCCGGCGTCGCCGTGCCCGCCGCGTGGCCGCGGCGCCGAGCGAGGACGCGCCCATCGAGGTGACCACCGTCGTCGAGCACGAGGAGCGTCACGAAGAGCGTGCAGTCGAGGAGGCCGACACCTCGGTGACCGAGGAGGCCGCCGAGGTCGAGTCCGACGAGGACGGCGGCGAGTCGCAGAGCCGTCGCAGGCGCCGCGGTCGTCGCGGTCGCGGTCGCGGCCGGGGCGAGCAGGCATCCGAGGACGAGCAGAACGAGTCCGAAGGCGCGGCCGAGCCCGCCGCCGAGGGCACCGAGCAGGCCGGGCAGGCCGAGGCAACCGAGCAGGCGGCCGAGTCCGAAGCGGCCGAGTCCGAGGAGTCGGACGAGGCAGGCGAGGCCGGGGACGGATCGAGCCGTCGCCGCCGTCGCCGTCGCCGCCGCAAGGGCAGTGGCGATGGCGCGGACGCAGCCACCGAGGACGACGGCGTCACCACCGTGGTGCACGAGCGAGAGCCGCGCACCAAGGCCAGGGTCAAGGACGAGGTCCAGGGCATCTCGGGCTCGACCCGACTCGAGGCCAAGCGTCAGCGACGCCGCGACGGGCGTGACGCCGGTCGCCGCCGCCCGCCGATCCTCACCGAATCGGAATTCCTGGCGCGCCGCGAGGCCGTCGACCGCGTCATGGTGGTCCGCGAGAAGACCGGCGCGCACGCGGAGGGCCTGACCCAGGTCGCGGTCCTCGAGGACGGCATCCTCGTCGAGCACTTCGTCACCAGCTCGGCGTCCGCGTCGATGGTCGGCAACGTCTACCTCGGTCGGGTTCAGAACGTGCTGCCCTCGATGGAGGCCGCGTTCATCGACATCGGCCGTGGCCGCAACGGCGTGCTCTATGCCGGTGAGGTCAACTGGGAGGCCGCGGGACTCGGCGGCAACAGCCGCAAGATCGAGCAGGCCCTCAAGCCGGGTGACCAGGTCCTGGTCCAGGTCAGCAAGGATCCGGTCGGGCACAAGGGTGCCCGCCTGACCACGCAGATCTCCCTGGCCGGGCGATTCCTGGTGTACGTGCCCGGCGGTAGCTCCACCGGCATCAGCCGCAAGCTGCCCGACACCGAGCGCAAGCGACTCAAGGAGATCCTGCGCGAGATCGTGCCGCCGGAGGCCGGTGTCATCATTCGCACCGCGTCGGAGGGCGTGAGCGAGGAAGAGCTGGCCCGCGACGTCAAGCGTCTGCAGACCCAGTGGGATGAAATCGAGAAGCAGGCCGCGGCCGCGGACAAGGGCAAGGGGAGCAACCCGAAGGCCCTGTACGAGGAGCCGGACCTGCTGGTCAAGGTCGTTCGTGACCTGTTCAACGAGGACTTCGCCAAGATCGTCATCGAGGGCGAGAAGTCCTGGTCGACGGTGGAGAACTACATCAAGACCGTCGCACCCGACCTGCTGCCTCGGGTCGAGAAGTACGAGGGCAACGGCGGCCCCGACGTGTTCGAGGCCAAGCGGATCGACGAGCAGCTCGCCAAGGCGCTCGACCGCAAGGTGTGGCTGCCCTCGGGCGGCACCCTGGTGATCGACCGCACCGAGGCGATGACCGTCGTCGACGTCAACACCGGCAAGTTCACCGGCGCGGGCGGCAACCTCGAGGAGACCGTCACCAGGAACAACCTGGAGGCGGCCGAGGAGATCGTGCGCCAGATGCGGCTGCGCGACATCGGCGGCATGATCGTCGTCGACTTCATCGACATGGTGCTCGAGTCGAACCGGGACCTCGTCCTGCGTCGCCTCACGGAGGCGCTCGGCCGCGACCGGACCCGCCATCAGGTCTCCGAGGTGACCTCGCTCGGCCTGGTCCAGATGACCCGCAAGAAGCTGGGCACCGGGCTGGTCGAGGCGTTCTCCACCAACTGTGAGCACTGCCACGGCCGCGGCATCATCGTGCACGCTGAGCCGGTCGAGGTGCGGTCCTCCGAGGACGCCGGACGTTCGGGCGCGCCGAAGGGCGAATCCGGCGGCCGCAAGAAGCGTGGACGCGACAAGTCCGGTGCCGCGGAGACCGCAGCACCCAAGAACGGACAGACGCCCGCGGCCGAGGTCGACGCGACGGTCAAGCGTGCCCACCCGGTGGCGCTCGCGATGGCCGCGCATCACCACGACGACGAAGCCGCCGAGCATCAGCCGGAGGCCGGCGAGACCGTGGCCCCCACGCCGGAGCCGTCGGTGGCCGAGGTCGCAGTGGAGCCGGTCGTGGAGGTCGCCGTGGAGGTCGTGGCGGAACCGGAGGCCCCGGCCGCGCCGGAGCCCGCCGAGGCCCCCACGAAGGGCAGGCGTCGTTCCCGGCGTGCGTCCCGTGCCACCGCCGCACCCGCGACCGAGACCCAGGAGGCGGCTGAGGCAGGCGCCGTGGTCGTGATCGAGGCCGCCCCCGCACCGACCGAGAAGAAGGTCGTCGCGAAAAAGGTCGCCGAGAAGAAGGTCGTGGCGAAGAGGGTTGTCGAACCCGAGGTCGTCGAGCCGGCAAAGGCCGCGGAGACCACCGCGGCGCCTCAACCGGTCGAGGGGGACGGCGCACCCGCGGCACCGGCTCGTCGGCCCCGTCGCCGGGCCGCGGCCAGGCCTGCGGGACCGCCTGCGGACGTCGACGCCTGACCGACGGCCGGTCGAGGGGGATCGGAGACCGCCAGTTTGACCCTGCGGTTCTCCATCCCGTAGCCTTGACCGGTCGCTACCCGGCGATATGGCTCAGCTGCGCCCGCGAGGGCGGCGGCGGGCCTGCCCGAGGTAGCAAGCACACCAGACCAGTCGCGCGGCTCAAGCCGTGCGAGCACGTTCGAAGAAGCAAGGGGTAGCCCTCCGATGGCAACGTACGCGATCGTCAAGACCGGCGGAAAGCAGTACAAGGTCGCTGTCGGCGACCTCGTCAAGGTCGAGAAGATCGAGGGTGAGCCCGGCACTGCTGTCTCGCTGGTCCCGGTTCTCGTCGTCGACGGTTCCGAGCTGACCACCGACGCCGCCAAGCTGGCCAAGGTCTCGGTTACCGGTGAGGTCGTCGAGCACACCAAGGGCCCGAAGATCCGCATCCACAAGTTCAAGAACAAGACCGGGTACCACAAGCGCCAGGGCCACCGTCAGAAGCTGACGGTGCTCAAGGTCACCGGCATCAAGTAACCAGCTTTAGTACCCAGGAGGGTTCGACATGGCACATAAGAAGGGTGCATCCAGCTCCCGTAACGGTCGCGATTCGAACGCACAGCGCCTCGGCGTGAAGCGCTTCGGCGGCCAGTCCGTCAGCGCCGGCGAGATCCTGGTGCGTCAGCGCGGAACCCACTTCCACCCCGGCGTGAACGTCGGACGTGGCGGCGACGACACGCTGTTCGCTCTCTCCGCTGGTGCGGTCGAGTTCGGCACCAAGCGTGGACGTAAGACTGTCAACATCGTTCCGGTCGCCGCAGAGGCCTGATTCTGCTGCGTCGCTCGTGTCACCATCACGGTGACCGATGACAGTTCTAAGCTCCCAGTAGGGGCGGGCCAGGGTCTCATACCCTGCTCGCCCCTATTTGCTTTTCACCCTGAGGAAGGGATCCGGCAGTCATGTCCCGATTCATTGACCGCGTGGTGCTGCATGTCAGCGCCGGAAAAGGCGGCAATGGTTGCGCCTCCGTTCACCGCGAGAAGTTCAAGCCGCTCGGCGGTCCCGACGGCGGCAACGGCGGGCGCGGAGGTGACGTGGTGCTCGTCGTCGACGAGAACGTGCACACCCTGCTGGACTTCCACTTCCACCCGAACGCCAAGGCGAGCAACGGCACGCAGGGCGCAGGCAGCAACCGCGAGGGCGCAAACGGTCAGGACCTGATCCTCAAGGTTCCCGACGGCACCGTCGTCCTCGACTCCGAGGGCAATGTCCTCGCCGACATGATCGGCACGGGCACCCGATTCGACGCCGCCCCCGGCGGCCGTGGCGGACTGGGTAACGCGGCGCTGGCCTCGAAGGCCCGCAAGGCGCCTGGCTTCGCGCTGCTCGGCGAGGAGGGCGTTCAGCGCGACCTCGTCCTCGAGCTCAAGTCGGTGGCCGACGTCGGACTGGTCGGCTTCCCGTCCGCGGGCAAGTCATCCCTGGTCTCCGTGCTCTCGGCGGCCAAGCCGAAGATCGCCGACTACCCGTTCACCACGCTGGTGCCGAACCTCGGCGTGGTCTCCAGTGGCGACACCACCTTCACCGTCGCGGACGTGCCGGGTCTGATCCCGGGCGCGAGCCAGGGGCGGGGTCTCGGACTGGACTTCCTGCGCCACATCGAGCGCACCGCGGTGCTGGCACACGTGGTGGACTGCGCGACCCTGGAGCCCGGCCGTGATCCGGTCTCCGACGTGGACGCGCTCGAGGCTGAGTTGGCCGCCTACAAGCCGGCACTCTCCGGCGACGCGAGCCTCGGCGACCTGGCCGACCGGCCCCGCATCGTGGTCCTCAACAAGGCGGACGTCCCCGACGCGGCAGAGCTCGCCGAGATGGTCACGCCGGACTTCGAGGCACGCGGCTGGCCCGTCTTCACCATCTCGGCCGTGAGCCGGGAAGGGCTGCGGCCGTTGACCTTCGCGCTCGCCAAGCTCGTCGAGGAGTACCGCGAGGCGCATCCGAAGGCGGAGCCGAAGCGTCAGGTGATCCGTCCCATCGCCTCCAACGCGAGCGACTTCACCGTCATCGCCGATCCCGAGACCCCCGGCGGCTTCATCGTCCGCGGCGTCCGGCCCGAGCGGTGGATCCGTCAGACGGCCTTCGACAACGACGAGGCCGTCGGCTACCTCGCGGACCGGCTCGCCCGGCTCGGCGTCGAGGACGCGTTGGTCAAGCATGGCGCGGAGCCCGGCTGCTACGTCACCATCGGCGACGTCAGCTTCGAATGGGAGCCGCAGACCCCGGCGGGCATCGACCTGACCCGCACCGGTCGCGGCACCGACCCGCGACTCGATCAGGTGGACCGCATCGGTGCGTCCGAGCGCAAGCACGCGCACCGGATCCGGCGTGGTCTCGAAGGCCTGGATCCCGAAGAACAGTGATGGACGACGCGGTCCGTTCGCTTTCGGAGACCCGCGCCACCATCGCGACCGCGCGCAGCGTGGTCGTGAAGATCGGGTCCTCCGCGCTCACCAGCATGGAGTCCGGCATCGACCTGCGGGCGCTGAACGCCCTCGCCGATGCGATCGAGGCCAGGATGCGTGCCGGCTCCGATGTCGTGGTGGTGTCCTCGGGCGCGGTCGGTGCAGGCATCGCCCCGCTCGGGCTGACCAGGCGGCCACGGGATCTCGCCACCAAGCAGGCGGCGGCGAGCGTCGGGCAGCTGGCGCTCGCGCATGCATGGGGCACCTCGTTCGCGCGGTACGGGCGGACCGTCGGCCAGGTGCTGCTCACCGCCGACGACATCGCCCGGCGCACCCAGCACCGCAACGCGCAGAGCACCCTCGACCGGCTCCGTGCCCTCGGTGCGGTCGCGATCGTCAACGAGAACGACACCGTTGCCACCACCGAGCTGCGGTTCGGCGACAACGACCGGTTGGCCGCGATGGTCGCGCACCTCGTCGGGGCGGACGCGCTGGTCCTGCTCTCCGACGTCGACGGACTGTACGACGGTGACCCCCGCAAGGGCGGCGCGACCCTGATCCCGGAGGTGACCAGCCCCGAGGACCTCGACGGCGTGGTCGCCGGGTCCGGTGGAGCACTCGGCACCGGCGGGATGGCCTCCAAGCTGTCCGCGGCCCGGCTCGCGGCCGACTCCGGCGTGCCGGTGCTGCTCGCCGCGGCCACCGACGCCGCCGCTGCGCTCACGGGCGCGGGCGTCGGCACGGCCTTCGCGGCCAGGCCGACCCGGATGTCCGCGCGCAAGTTCTGGGTGCGGCACGCCGCCGACACCAGGGGCGGGCTGCATCTCGACGCGGGCGCGGTGCGCGCCGTGGTGGACAGACGACGGTCGCTGCTGCCCGCGGGGATCACCGGCGTCGACGGCCGGTTCTACGGCGGGGACGTGGTGTCGCTGTTCGGGCCAGACGGTTCGCCGGTCGCGCGTGGCGTGGTGGCCTACGACTCGACCGAGCTCGGGGAGATGCTGGGCCGGTCAACGGTCGAGCTGCCGTCAGAGTTGCAGCGGCCCGTGGTGCACGCGGACGACCTGGTTCGCCTCTGACGAGTCAGGGTGTCTTCGGCTTGTCCTGCGGGTCGCCGATGACCTTGGGTGGTCCCTCGGGGTGGAGTGCGCCGCCCTCGTTCACCCAGTCGGAGATGTCGGCGGCATCCTCCGGGGTGACCGGCTTGCGCCTGCTGAAGAGCGATTTCACTTTGTCGCTGAACTTCGACATGCCCGGAGTCTACCGATGCGGTGTCAGGGCGGTCAGGACCTGCGAGCAGCCCGCATCCAGCTTGAGGGCCGCGAACTCGTCGCCCCTTGTCGGGCCGCGGTTGACGATGACGACCGGGATGTCGTCCTTGGCGGCACGGCGGACGAAACGCAGGCCGGACATGACGGTCAGCGAGGATCCGAGCACCAGCAGTAGCTCGCCCCTGGAGACCATCGCGAACGCCGCTTCGACCCGGGGTTTGGGCACGCTCTCGCCGAAGTAGACGATGTCCGGCTTGAGGATCCCGCCGCAGTGTTCGCAGTCCACCATCACGAAGTGTGCGGTCTCCTCGATCACCGCGTCGGCATCGGGTGCGATCTCGACTCCCGTTGCCGCGGAGACGGATTCGGCGAACCCTGGATTCGCGGCATCGAGTCGCTGCGCGAGGGTGAACCGCGAGATCAGGGCCTCACACCCCATGCATCGCACCTGCGCGTAACTGCCGTGCAGGTCGATGACATTCCTGCTGCCCGCCTTGGTGTGCAGCAGGTCAACGTTCTGGGTGAGCACGCCGTCGACCACGCCCGCCCGTTCCAGCCCGGCGAGGGCGCGGTGTCCGGCGTTGGGGCGAGACGCGTCCATGTGTCGCCAGCCGAGATGGTTGCGGGCCCAGTAGTGCCTGCGGAACGCGGCGTCGCCCATGAACTGCTGGAACGTCATCGGAGTGCGGGGCGGGGAATCGGGCCCCCGGTAGTCCGGGATGCCCGAGTCGGTGGACATCCCCGCGCCGGTCAGCGCCACCACCCGGCGGCCGCTGACCAGGCCGGCCAGGCGTTCGTGGTCCTCGCCTGCCGCCGTGTTCTCGAGTGGGGGAGCGGACATGGTTTCCAGGCTAGCCGTGTCGCGAATCTTCAATCCCGCATCGGGTGCCTCGCTCGAGACTGGTGGCATGAGCACAGTGAACCCCGTTCCCGCGGGATACCGGACCCTCACGCCCTACCTCGCCGTCAAGGACGGCCAGGCGGCGCTGGACTTCTATCGCCGCGGCCTCGGCGCCGAGGTGGTGGACGCGATGGACGCCCCCGACGGCGGCCTGATGCACGCCGAGCTGAGGATCGGCGACTCGATGTTGCAACTGTCCGACGACATGCCCGACTACGGCCTCAAGGCGCCCGAGCAGGGCTGGGTGCACAGCTCGGTGGTGGTGTACGTCGAGGACTCCGACGCCTTCGTTGACCGGGCGGTCCGCGAGGGTGCCACCCTCATCAGCGCCGTCGCGGACACGTTCTCCGGGGACCGGCACGGGGTGTTCCTCGATCCGTTCGGACACCGGTGGGCGGTCTGCACGAAGGTCGAGGACGTGCCTGCCGAGGAGGTGGCCAGGCGCGCCCGCGAGCTCTTCTACCCGGCCGAGGCGGCGGAGCCTGCCGAACGCCCCTGAGGATCGAGCGGACCCGTCGCGGCGCGAGTACGGTCGATCGCATGGGAGTTATCGGTGAGCTGTTCCCGGGGAAGAAGCTGGAGAACGACGACAGCCAGGACGGCGGCGGGCAGACGTATCAGCCGAGTCTCGAACTCGACCTGGATGCGGGCGTGATCCGGGTGTCGCCTGCGAAGCCGGCCGTCACCCCGGACGAGGAGTCAGGGGCTCAGTAACCCGCGACCGGGTCGATCCGCGCCAGCAGTTCCTCGCCGGCCACGAAGCGTCGCACGTTCGTCGCGACGTGGTCGGCGAAGGCGGGCGGCCGGACGGCCGGCGGGTTCGAGCAGTGCGGTGTGATGATCGCTTTCCGCAGGGTCCACAGCGGATGCCCGTCCGGCAGCGGCTCGGGGTCGGTGACATCGAGCCCGGCGCCGCCGATCGTCTTGTCCCGCAACGCCTTCACGAGGGCGTCGGTGTCGACGAGGGAGCCCCGCGCGACGTTGATCACCCACGAGTGGGCGCCTAGGCGGGCCAGTTGCTCGGCGCCGACCAGGCGCCGCGTCCTTGCCGTCGCGGGCGCCGCGACCACGACGTGATCGGTGCGGTCCCAGACCTCGGTAGTTCGGTCGGCGGGCAGGGTCTCGGCCGCGCCGGGAACCGCCCGGCCCGAGCGGTTGACCGCGATCACCGACGCGCCGACCGAGGTGAGCATCGGGATCAGCGCGCGCCCGATGCCGCCCGCACCGAGGATCGTCACCGTGCTCCCGCGCAGCGTTCCGACCTTGCCGAAGAACTCCTGCTGGCGCCAGCTGGTGGCCGCGACTTGCTCGGGCAGTGCCCGGACCCCGGCCAGCAGCAGCGCGAAGGCGTGTTCGGCGACGGTCGCGGAGAAGGCGCCCGCGGCCGACGTGAACACGATTCCCGGGTGGCGGGCGAAGATCCCGGCGGTGAACCAGTCCTCGACCCCGGCGGAGTACAGCTGCACCCATCGGACCGACTCCGGCAGCTCGTCGGGGAAACGGTCCGGGTCCGCAGCCCAGACCAGGGCCTGCGCGTCGACCATCGGTGCCCATTCGCCCCCGCCCGAGGCGATGGCCTCCATCAGCAGGGGGTCGGCGTGCGGGCCAAGGGCGATGGGCACGGGCGTCATGTCGGTCTCCTCGGGGCCTGGTTCCGGTGCCTTGAGGGTATCGACCGCGTGAGCCGGACATCCGGCCCGCCGGAACCGCCTCCGCGAACCCGCTTACATTTCACCGAGACAGATTCTGCGAGCGAGGAGTGATCGATGGCAACTGAGTGCCCGTCCGAGGTGATCCGTTCGCTGGTTGCGCGGATTGCTCATCTGGCCGACGAGGGATCGATCGACGAGTACATCCAGCTTTTCACGGAGGATGCGGTCTGGGAGATGAGAAGCGCAGGCCCGAGCGTCGCGATTGCACCCCAGATCGTCGAGGGCAGGCAGGCGATCGCGGCGAGTGCCGGCGGTCGACGGGCCGACGGGATCGCCGGTCCCGGCACCGCGACACGACATGTGAGCGGCTGCGTGTCCATAGCCTTTGATTCCGAGGATTCCGCCCGCGTGCAGTCGGTCTGGCAGTTCTTCGTCGACACCACCACCGCGCCGAGACTTGCAAGCATGGGGACCTACCGCGATGTTTTCCGCAAGGTCGACGACTGCTGGCTCCTGGCCGAGCGCTCGATCACGACCGGCTGAGCCGCCTGTGCGCGGTTCACGAGTCCCTACACTCGTCAACCGCGCACGGGCGCGTAGCGCCTACGGCTAGCCGGCGATCTCGATCAGCGGATAGACGCCGTTCTCGTCATGGACCTCGCGACCGGTGACCGGGGGATTGAACACGCACAGCATGCGCATCTCGGTGACCGGCTCCACGCGGTGCCGCTCGTGGCCGTCCAGCAGGTACATCGAGCCGGGGCCGAGCTGGTGGACGACGCCGTTGTCCAGGTCGGTGAGGATGCCCTCGCCCTCGATCAGCCAGACCGCCTCGACGTGATGGGCATAGTGGAACTCGTTGACGGATCCGGCCCGAATCGTGGTCTCGTGGAACGAGAATCCGACGCGATCGGCGCCGAGCACGATGCGCTTGCTCCGCCAGTTCCCATCGGCGCTGGTGATGTCGCGCTCGGTGCCGGTGATCTCTTCGGTGGTACGGACGATCATCTTCGGTCCCTCCTCAGGCGCAGACCTTGGCGGTGGCCTCGGCGAGAATGCTCAGGCCGTGGTCGAGCTCGGTGTCGGTGATCGTCAGCGGCGGCAGGAGCTTGACCACCTCGTCGGAGGGGCCGGAGGTCTCGGCGAGCAGGCCCTCGTCGTACGCGAGCCCGCACACCTTGACCGCCCTGCCCGGATCGTCGAACACCAGGCCCTGGACCATGCCGCGGCCGCGGGTGCTGACCCCGTCGAACTGGTCCGACAGGTTGGCGAAGATCTGCGCGATCCGCTTGCCCTTCGCGGCGGTGGAGCGCTCCAGCGTGTCGTCGGTCCAGTACTGCTCGATCGCGGCCGTCGCCGTCACGAAGGCGGGGTTGTTGCCCCGGAAGGTGCCGTTGTGCTCGCCGGGCGCCCACACGTCGAGCTCGGGCCGCAGCAGTGTCAGGGCCATCGGCAGTCCGTAGCCGCTGATCGACTTGGACAGCGTGACGATGTCCGGCGTGATCCCCGCGATCTCGAAGGAGAAGAACGGACCGGTTCGCCCGCAGCCCATCTGGACGTCGTCGACGATGAGCAGGATACCCCGGCTCCGGCAGAGTTCGGCGAGCGCACGCAGCCACTCGGGCCGCGCGACGTTCACCCCGCCCTCGCCTTGCACGGTCTCCACGATGACGGCGGCGGGACGATTCAGCCCGCTACCGGAATCGTCCAGCACCCGCTCGAACCAGTGGAAATCCTCGGTGGCGCCGTCGAAGTAGTTGTCGAAGGGCATCGGGGTGGCGTGTACCAGCGGAACCCCCGCACCCGCACGCTTCATCGAGTTGCCGGTCACCGACAGCGCGCCGAGGGTCATGCCGTGGAAGGCGTTGGTGAAGTTGATGATCGACTCTCGGCCGGTGACCTTCCTGGCCAGCTTGAGTGCCGCCTCGACGGTGTTCGTGCCGGTCGGGCCGGGGAATTGGACCTTGTAGTCGAGCCCGCGCGGTTCGAGGATGTTTCGCTGGAAGGTCTCGAGGAACTGCCGCTTCGCCACGGTGGACATGTCGAGGCTGTGGGTGATGCCGTCGCCCACGATGTAGTCGACCAGGGCCTGCTTGAGCACGGGGTTGTTGTGGCCGTAGTTCAGCGCGCCCGCGCCTGCAAAGAAATCCAGGTAGTCGCGGCCGTCCTCGGCGCGAATCCAGGATCCCGAAGCGGAGCTGAACACGGTCGGCCAGCTCCTGCTGTAGCTGCGGACCTCGGACTCGAGGGTGGTGAAGATGCTGATGTCTTCCATGGTGGTCATTGCTCTCCTCCGGTGGTGTCATCGCCGATGATGTAGAGCTCTTCGGATTCGTGCTGATCGGGAAAGTGCTTGTCGGTGAACAGTTCTCGTTTCGTGATGTCGACGTATCGCATCCGCGCCACCGACGAGAACAGGGCTCGTGACGCGTTGTTGCCCGGACTGATCGTGGTCTCGAGCCTGGTGACGCCTTGGAGGGCGAGGTGATCGAGCAGGTCGTTCAGCATTGCGGCGGCCACTCCGCGGCCGCGCAGCGATTCGTCGACCGCCACCTGCCAGACAAAGACCGTCCGCGGGTCTTCCGGGCGGACGAAACCGGTGACGAAACCGCCGACGCGGCCGTCCTGCTCCGCAACTACGGATGTGTCTCGGAAATCCCTGCACCACAACAGGTATGCATAACTTGAGTTCAGATCGAGCACCTGCGAATCGCGGGCAATCTCCCACATGCGCACGGCGTCATCGATATCGGGCTGCCTTGTCGTCACCGCTCCTGGAGCGGTGGTCGGGGTCGCACTCTGTGTAACGGGGCTCATCTGTCGAACGAACGTAACAATGGGCGCAACGGATTACAGCTACCCCGGGCGATTACGCATGCCCTGACCCGGCTCCCGCACTGGTGAGCGTGACAGTGTGAGGCTGGTCACACGGCGGGGGTCAGCTGACGCTCGCCAGGGCAAACGGCAGGACGGCCGGAGCGCCGGCCATGCGGAGTTCGCGGGCCGCCATCGTGAGCGTCCAGCCGGTGTCGGCGAGGTCGTCGAGCAGCAGGATCGGGCCGTCGGCGCCGCCGAGATCCGGGGCCAGCCAAGCCCCCGTCAGCCCCGCGACGCGGTAGGCGGAATTGGCCGCGGACACCGGCGGACGCTCGGGGTTCCTGGTGAGGGTGCCCAGGTTGCGGAGCCGCCCGACCTGCGCGAGCCGGTCGGCGAGCGAGGAGATCAACTGGGGGCGGGTCGCCGACTCGAGGGCCATCACCGCCGTCGGTCGCTGCTGCCAGTCCCAGGCGGCGAGCACCTTGACGCATGCGTCGACGATCGCGTCCGGCACCGGGCCGTCGGGCTCGTCGAACAGCGTGCGCAGCCGCTGGCCCCAGCCGAGGTCGGACAGGCGGCCGAGCACCCGGCCCGTCTCGGGTCCGTCGGTGATCTTGCCGGACAACGGCACGCCCAGCTTGGCGAGGCCGGTCGGCCACTGCTTGCGCGGGGCCAGGTCGACGCCGGGCCGGTCCAGCCGCGCCCGCGCTCGCGCGATGGCCTCCTCGTCCACCTCCGCGGAGTGGGCGGAGCCGGCGCAGTTGTCGCAGCGCCCGCACGGCTGCGGGTCGGCGGACAGGCCCGGATCGTCGAGCTGGCGGCGCAGGAACTCCATGCGGCACATGGACGTTCGCTGGTATTCCACCATCGCCTGCTGCTCGGACTCGCGGGCCTGCTCGAGCCTGCCGTATCGCTCTGCGTCGTACTCCCACGGCTGCCCGGTGCTGATCCAGCCGCCGCGGACCCGCTTGACGGCGCCGTCCACGTCCAGGACCTTCAGCACCATCTCCAGCCGGTTCCGGCTGAGTTCGACCAGCGGTTCGAGGGCCTGGGTGGACTGCGGTCGTTCGGCGTCGAGCACCTCGATCACCCGGCGCACCAGATGCTCATGGGGGAACGCGATGCTGGCGAAATAGCTCCAGATCTGCCGGTCCTCGAACCCGGGCAGCAGCACCACCTCGGCCCGGTCCGTGGAGCGGCCCGCGCGGCCGACCTGCTGGTAGTAGGAGATGGGGGAGGAGGGTGCGCCGAGGTGGACAACGAACCCGAGGTCGGGCTTGTCGAACCCCATGCCCAACGCCGACGTCGCGACCAGGGCCTTGACCCGGTTCTCGAGCAGGTCCGCTTCGAGACTCTCGCGTTCGGCCGGGTCGGTCTGGCCTGTGTATGCGGCCACCTCGTGGCCCTGCTCGGAGAGCAGCCCGGCCAGGTCGCGGGCCGCGGACACGGTGAGGGTGTAGATGATGCCGGACCCCGGCAGCCGGTCCAGCTGCTGACCGAGCCAGGCGGCGCGCTTGCTCGCCTCGTCGATGTGTACCACCGACAGCCGCAGCGACTCCCGCTCGAGGCCGCCGCGCAGCACCAGGGTCTCGGAGCCGCCGACGCCGAGCTGTGCGGACACGTCGGCCACCACCCGGTCGTTCGCGGTCGCGGTGGTCGCCAGCACGGGAATGCCCTCGCCCAGCTCACCGATCAGGGTGCGGATCCGCCGGTAGTCGGGACGGAAGTCGTGGCCCCAGTCGGAGACGCAGTGCGCCTCGTCGACCACGACCAGGCCGGCGTCCGCGGCCAGCGAGGGCAGCACCTGGTCGCGGAAGTCGGGATTGTTCAGCCGCTCCGGGCTGACCAGCAGCACGTCGACGGTCCCGTCGGCGATGGCGGCGTGGATCTCGTCCCATTCGGTGACGTTGCCGGAGTTGATCGTCGCGGCGCGGACGCCTGCCCGCTCTGCGGAGGCCACCTGATTTCGCATCAGGGCCAGCAGCGGGGAGACGATCACGGTTGGCCCGTGTCCGCGCGCCCGCAGCAGCTTGGCGGAGATGAAGTACACGGCGGACTTGCCCCAGCCGGTCCGCTGCACCACCAGCGCACGCTTGCGCTGCACCACCAGCGCCTCGATCGCCGTCCACTGATCCTCACGCAGCGTGGCGTCGGGGCCCGCGAGCTCGCGCAGCAACCGTTCGGCGTCGGCACGGAGATCGAGGGTCGCGGGCTCGGTGGCTGTGGTCATGGCTCCCATGGTGCCCGACGACCACGACATGGGGTCATTGCCGCCCGAGCGCGGCGTCGACCTCGGCGCGGGTCGGCGCCGAGCCTGCCCCCGCCCTGGTGGTGGCGAGGGCTCCGGCGGCGCAGGCCCGAGCGAGCGCGACCTCCCGCCCGAGGTGCCAGGACGCGGCGAGGGTCCCGGCGAAGGCATCGCCTGCACCGGTGGTGTCCACCACCTCGACGGCGGGCGGATCACTGCGCAGTTGCACGCCACCGGGACCGCGCAGGGTGGCGCCCCGTGCGCCGAGCGTGGTGACCACATCGGGCACCCGTGCCAGGGTCGCGGCGCCGAGTTGCGCGGCCTCGGTCTCATTGACGACGAGCACGTCCACGCACGCGATCAGCTCGTCCGGGAGTGGCGCCGCAGGCGACGGGTTGAGGATCACGGTGGTCCCGTTCGCCCTGGCGTGCCGAGCGCCTGCGGTGACGGCGGCCACCGGCAGCTCCAGCTGGCACAGCAGGAGGTCGGCGTCGGCGATCGCGCCGAGTTCGGCGTCCGTCGGTTCGCGCAGGGCGGCGTTGGCGCCGCTCACCACGACGATGGAGTTCTCGCCGGAGTCGTCGACCGAGATGACCGCGACCCCGCTCGGCCCCTCGGTCTCGCGCAGCAGGATGGCGTCGACCCCCGCGCCGACCAGCGCGGCCCTCAGTTCCGGCGCGAAGGCGTCGTCGCCGACGGCACCGAGGAACCGCACATCGGCGCCCGCACGGGCCGCGGCGACGGCCTGATTGGAGCCCTTGCCGCCCGGTCCGGTCGAGAAGCCGTGGCCGAGGATGGTCTCACCGGGCGCGGGCAGTCGCGGGGTGGTGGTGACCAGGTCCATGTTGATGCTGCCGAGGACGGTGATCCGGGGAGCGGACATTGGCCGAGGCTAGCCGGGTTCCGCGGGGTCTCAGTTCGTGTCGGCGGGGACACGCGCGCGCAGCAGCGCGTATCCGCCGCACACGGCGGCCCCGAACACGACGCCGACGACCAGCGCGGTGCGGCCGGTGGGGGTGAAGAAGAGCAGCACCACGACCATTGCCAGGAAGGCGAGGGCCAGCCAGTTGGTCACCGGCGCCCCCGGCAGGCGGTATTCCGCGGCAGGCAGCAGGCCTGCCCGGACCGCCGCCCGGAACTTGAGGTGGCAGACCAGGATGGTGCCCCAGACGAAGATGATGCCAACCGTGGACACCGAGGTGATGTAGAGGAAGGCGCGGTCGGGGGAGACGATGTTGACGATCACGCCGATCACCATCGCGCCCGCGGACAGCGTGATGCCCGCAAACGGGACCGATCGCTTGCTGAGCGCGCCGAGCGCGGCCGGGGCCTCGTGGCGCTGCGACAGGCTGCGCAGCATCCGGCCGGTGGAATAGATGCCCGAGTTGCACGAGGACAGCGCCGCCGTCAGCAGCACGAAATTCATGATGCCCGCCGCCGCGGGGATGCCGATCTGCTGCAGGACCTCCACGAACGGGCTCATGCCCGCGTGGAAATCGCGCCAGCTCGCCACCGAGAGGATCACCACCAGCGAGCCGATGTAGAACAGGCCGATCCGGAACGGCAGGGTGTTGATCGCCTTGCGCAGGGTCGGCCTCGGGTCCTTCGCCTCGCCCGCGGTCACGCCGACCAGCTCGACGCCCACGTACGCGAACATCACGATCTGCAGGCTCATCAGCGCGGCCCCGAACCCGTTGGGGAACACCCCGCCGTCCGCCCACAGGTTGGTCACCGTCGGGTTGGTGGCGTGACCGAAGCCGAGTGTGAGCACGCCGATGCCGATCAGGATCATGCCCAGGATCGCGGTGATCTTGATGGCGGAGAACCAGAACTCGGCCTCGCCGAACAGCTTGACCGAGATCAGGTTGGCGCCGAACAGGCCGACCAGCACCACCAGCGCCGTCAGCCAGGTCGGCACGGCGGGCCACCAGAACTCGACATACTTGCCTGCCACCGTGATCTCGGCCATGCAGGTGGCCACCCACACCGCCCAGTACGTCCAGCCGGTGACGAACCCGAAGAAGCGGCCGAGGAACTCCTCCGCGTACTCGCCGAAGCTGCCCGAGACGGGGCGGTAGCTGAGCAGCTCACCGAGCGCGCGCATGATCACGAAGATCACCAGCCCCGCCGCGAGGTAGGCCAGGATCAGCGACGGCCCGGCTTCCTCGATCGCTCCGCCCGCGCCGTAGAACAGGCCGGTTCCGATGGCGCCACCGAGCGCGATCATCTGGATGGTCCGGGAACTGAGTCCGCGGCTGTAGCCCTCGGACGGTTCCTCGGTGAGCACCTCGAGGTGGGACTGGGTCATGGGAGCTTATTTCCTCTGTTAACTACTTGGGCTGAACGATTATGCGCCGGACCGGTCGTTACCCTGTACTCATGACCGCGGTGAGCAAGACGGTGGAGACGAACGGCGCTGCCAACGGCGACGACGACGGGCGCGGGGACCCGGCCCGTGCGGCCGTCCACGAGGCTGCCCGCAACGCCCGTGTGGCGTCGCGGGTGCTGGCCCAGCTGACGACCGCGCAGAAGAACGCGGCCCTGTACGCGGCGGCCGATGCCGTGCTCGCCGCCACCGACGCCGTGCTCGCCGCCAACGCCCTCGACATCGAGGCCGCCAGGGCGACCGGCACCGAGGAGAGCCTGCTCGACCGGCTGCGCCTGACCGCCGACCGCGTCGGCGGCATCGCGGCGGGCCTGCGGCAGGTCGCCGGGCTCGCGGATCCGGTCGGCGAGGTGGTGCTCGGCGCGACGTTGCCCAACGGCCTGGAGATCCGTCAGGTGCGGGTGCCGCTCGGCGTGATCGGCATGGTGTACGAGGCCCGACCCAACGTCACCGTCGACGCGTTCGGTCTCGCGCTCAAGTCCGGGAACGCGGCGCTGCTGCGCGGCTCGTCGTCCGCCGTGCACTCCAACGCCGCGCTCGTCGAGGTGCTGCGCGCCTCGCTCGCCGCGCAGGACCTGCCCGCCGACGCCGTGCAGTTGCTCTCCAGCGAGGACCGCTCCAGCGTGACCCACCTGATCCAGGCCCGCGGCCTGGTCGACGTCGTGATCCCACGCGGCGGCGCGGGTCTGATCAACGCCGTCGTCCGTGACGCCACCGTGCCGACGATCGAGACGGGCGTCGGCAACTGCCACGTGTACGTGCATGCCGCGGCCGACCTCCCGATGGCCGTCAAGATCGTGCTGAACTCCAAGACCCGCCGCCCGAGCGTGTGCAACACCGCCGAGACCGTCCTCATCGACAAGGCCATCGCGGAGACCGCGTTGCCCGCGGTGACCCAGGCGCTGCAGTCGCAGGGCGTGATCATCCACGGCGACCTGCCAGGACAGGTGCCCGCCACCGAGGCCGACTGGGCTGAGGAGTACCTCTCGCTCGACGTGGCACTCAAGGTGGTCGACGGGATCGACGACGCGATCGACCACATCAACCGCTACGGCACCGGTCACACCGAGGCCATCGTGACGGCGGACCTGGCCGCGGCCCGCGATTTCACCGCCCGGGTCGACGCGGCCGCCGTGATGGTCAACGCCTCCACCGCGTTCACCGACGGCGAGCAGTTCGGGTTCGGCGCGGAGATCGGCATCTCCACACAGAAGCTGCACGCTCGCGGTCCGATGGGCCTGCCCGAGCTGACCTCCACCAAGTGGACCGTCTGGGGCGACGGGCACACCCGACCGGTGTAGTCGCCCGCCCCGCAGGACAGACCGACCCGACAAGCACAAGGAGCGAGTGTGGACCGCGCACTTCCGACGACGCCGCCGATCTTCGCGAGCGTCGATGAGGTGATCACCCGGCTCGCCGAGACCGGGTACCTCTCCGACAAGGCCACCGCCACTGCGGTGTTCCTCGCCGACCGGCTCGGCAAGCCGCTGCTCATCGAGGGGCCCGCGGGCGTCGGCAAGACCGAGCTGGCCCGGGCCGTCGCGCAGGTCTCGGACGCGGAACTGGTGCGCCTGCAGTGCTACGAGGGTGTCGACGAGTCCCGCGCGCTGTACGAGTGGAACCACGCCAAGCAGATCCTGCGCATCCAGGCCGGCAGCGACAACTGGGACTCGACCAAGGAGGACGTGTTCTCCGAGGAGTTCCTGCTGCCGCGGCCGCTGCTCACCGCGATTCGCCGGGAAGACCCGACCGTGCTGCTGATCGACGAGGTCGACAAGGCGGACGTCGAGATCGAGGGCCTGCTGCTCGAGGTGCTCAGCGACTTCGCGGTGACCGTTCCCGAGCTGGGCACCATCGTCGCCACCCGCAAGCCGTTCGCGGTGCTGACCTCGAACGCGACCCGCGAGCTGTCCGAGGCGCTCAAGCGCCGCTGCCTGTTCCTGCACCTCGACTTCCCGGACGCGGATCTCGAGCGCCGCATCCTCGCCAGCCGCGTTCCCGAGCTGCCAGAGGCGGTGGCAGAGCAGCTCGTGCGGACCATCAGGGTGTTGCGGGGCATGCAGCTCAAGAAGCTGCCCTCGGTCGCCGAGACCATCGACTGGGGTCGCACGCTGTTGGCGCTCGGCATGGACACGCTCGACGACGATGCGGTCCGCGCCACGATGGGCGTCATCCTCAAGCACCAGTCCGATCAGCTGCGGGCCGCGGCCGAACTCCGGCTGAACTAGCTCGTCCGAACCGAGAGGACGGAACCGACATGGCCGCAACGCCCCACACGCCCGGTGCCCTCGCGTCGCCGCACGGGCTGCCGGGCCACCTCGTCGAGTTCGTCGAGGCGCTGCGCAAGCGGGGGATCGCGGTCGGGCCCTCGGAAACCGTCGACGCCGGTCGGGTGATGGCGGTGCTCGACCTGCTCGACCGCGAGTCGCTGCGTGAGGGCCTTGCCTGTTCGCTCCTGCGCAGGCCCACTCACCGCGCGACCTTCGACGCCCTGTTCGACCTCTGGTTCCCGGCCGGGGTCGGCCTGCGCGCGGACGGCGGCGCGGAGGTGTCGATCCCGCGCACCCCCGAGGGCGAGGTGGACTTCGACGCCCTGCGGGAGCTGATCGCCGGACTGCTCGCCGACGGATCCTCGGAGTCGCTGGCGTTGACCGAGCTGCTCACCGGGCAACTCGTCGAGGAGCTCGGCAAGTACGAGTCGTCCAAGGGGCCCTCCTTCTCCGCGTACCAGGCGCTGCGCGACGTGGCGCCGGAGACGCTGCTCGCCCGGATCCTCGACGGACTGATCGGCAACAGCGTCGACGGTGAGCACCCGGACGGCGACTACGCCACCGAGGTCGCGCGCCGGACCGCGGCGCAACGGATCGCGGACTTCCGCAAGATGGTCGAGGTGGAGACGCGCCGCAGGTCCGCCGAACAACTCGGCAAGGACCGGGTGGCGACCTACGGGGTGCCCCGGCTCGCCGAGGAGGTCGACTTCCTGCGGGCCTCGGACACCGAGCTCGTCGCGCTGCGACGCAGCGTGAGCCCACTGGCGCGCAAACTCGCGAGCCGGCTCGTGGCCAGGCGCAAGCGCAGCAGGGCGGGCGCCATCGACCTGCGCAAGACGCTGCGCAAGTCGATGTCGACCGGCGGGGTGCCGATCGACCTCGTGCAGCGCAAGCCGCGGCCTGCCCGACCGGAGCTGGTGGTCCTGTGCGACGTCTCCGGTTCGGTGGCGGGCTTCAGCAATTTCACGCTGCTGCTCGTGCACGCCCTGCGGGAGCAGTTCTCCCGGGTGCGGGTCTTCGCGTTCATCGACACCACCGACGAGGTGACCCGCTTCTTCGACGCGGGCGCCGACCTGGGCGCGGCGATGTCGCGGATGATCCGCGAGGCCGAGCTGATCACCTACGACGGCCACTCCGACTACGGCAATGCGCTCGGTGTCTTCGCCGAACGCTTCGCGCACAGTCTGACCAGCAAGAGCTCTCTGCTGATCCTCGGCGACGCGCGCAACAACTACCGCGACCCGAATGTCGCCGCGCTCACCCATCTCGCCGCGGTCGCCAAGCACACGCACTGGCTCAACCCGGAGCCGCGCGGGCAGTGGGGCAGCGGCGACTCAGCCGCCTACGTCTATGCGGACACGGTGACCATGCACGAGTGCCGGTCGGCGCAGCAGCTCGCCGCGGTCGTCGAGGGTCTGCTCCCGGTGTGACGGCGCACGGTCGGGCCGCGCCGAGGCAGCCAGTAAGCTCGACACTCGTGCAGCAGGAACCAGGAACAACCCCCAGGCGGCGACCGCGTCGCCTGGGAGTGATGGGCGGCACGTTCGACCCGATCCACCACGGCCACCTGGTCGCGGCCAGCGAGGTCGCGGACCGGTTCGCGCTCGACGAGGTCATCTTCGTGCCGACCGGGCAGCCGTGGCAGAAGGCCGCACGCACTGTCAGTCCGGCCGAGGACCGCTACCTGATGACCGTGATCGCGACGGCCTCGAACCCGAGCTTCTCGGTCAGCCGGGTGGACGTGGACCGCGAGAAGGCCACCTACACCGTGGACACACTCCGCGATCTGCACCGCCAGCATCCCGATGCCGAACTGTTCTTCATCACCGGCGCCGACGCGCTGGAGAGCATCCTGTCTTGGCAGGACTGGGAGGAACTGTTCGAGCTCGCGAAGTTCGTCGGCGTGAGCCGTCCGGGCTTCGAGCTCGGCGTCGGGCACCTGGCCGAACACCTGGAGGGCCTGCCGGAGGACGCGGTCACGCTGATCGAGGTCCCCGCCCTGGCGATCTCCTCGACCGAGTGCCGGCTCCGTGCCGCAGAGAACCGTCCCGTCTGGTACCTGGTGCCGGACGGGGTCGTGCAGTACATCTCGAAACGCAACCTGTACCGACCGCACGATTCCGAGCGCCTCGACGGCGCCGTCACCGTGTCGCAACCGGCACCGCACAAGATCAGTACCCATCCGCAGAACCGGGAGAACACGTAGTGAGCGCATCCGCCGAAGCCCTTGAAATGTCGCGAATCGCGGCGCTGGCAGCAGACGAGAAACTGGCGAGCGATGTGGTGGTGCTCGACGTCTCCGAGCAGCTCGTCATCACCGACTGCTTCGTCATCGCGTCGGCCGCGAACGAGCGTCAGGTCAACGCCATCGTCGACAACGTCGAGGAGAAGCTGCGCGAGGCCGGTCACAAGCCGGTCCGCAAGGAGGGCACCCGCGAGGGCCGCTGGGCGCTGCTCGACTATGTCGACATGGTCGTCCACGTCCAGCACGACGAGGAGCGGAACTTCTACGCGCTCGAGCGGCTGTGGAAGGACTGCCCGGTCGTCCCGGTCGACGGCATCGAGCCGCGGTCGAAGATCGCAGGCACCCCCGAGGACGAGGCCGTGGAGTCCCCCGACTACCCGGAGTCCGCTCAGTGACCGAAAGCCCCACCACCGGTCCGTCCGTCCGGCGCTTGATCCTGCTCCGGCACGGCCAGACCGAATACAACGCGGGCGACCGGATGCAGGGTCAGCTCGACACCGATCTCTCGGAACTCGGTCGGGTCCAGGCGAAATCGGCGGCCAGGGTGCTCGCCGATCGGCGTCCGATCGCGATCGTCTCCTCCGACCTGCGGCGGGCCCGCGACACGGCCACCGCCTTGGGTGAGCACGCCGGCCTCGAGATCGGACTCGACGAGCGGCTGCGCGAGACACATCTCGGCCAGTGGCAGGGCCTGACCCATACCCAGGTCGACGAGCGTGACCCGGGTGCCAGGACGGCATGGCGCGCCGACGCCCGGTGGGCCCCTCCCGGCGGCGAGAGCCGTATCGACGTGGCCAGGCGCGCCGCGCCGGTGGTGACCGAACTGGTTGCCCGGCAGGAGAGCTGGGGCGAAGAACCGATCGTGCTGGTGGCGCACGGAGGGCTGATCGCCGCTCTCACTGCGGCGCTGCTGGATCTGCCCGTCGACCGGTGGGCGGTGTTCGGGGGACTGGGCAACACCAGCTGGGTGCAGCTGAGCGGCCACGGGGACCCGGACGCGCCGAGCTGGCGCCTGGACGTGTGGAACGCCTCGGCGACGGTGGCCAGCGATGTCCTCTGAGCTCGCGGTCGAACCGCCCGTCGATCCTGGCCGCCCGGTCCTGTTGGTGCTGGCCGATTCGCTGTCCTACTTCGGTCCGAAGGGCGGGCTGGCCGCCGACCACCCACGGATCTGGCCGAACATCGTTGCCGCCGAGCTCGGTTGGGACGTCGAACTGGTCGCCCGAATCGGCTGGACCAGTCGAGACGCCTACTGGGCGCTGATCCAGGACCCGCGGGTGTGGGCAACCGTGCCGCGCGCGGGTGCCGTCGTCTTCGCCGTCGGCGGCATGGATTCGCTGCCCTCGCCGCTGCCAACCGCGCTGCGTGAGCAGATCCGGTACGTGCGGCCGCCCGCGCTGCGGCGCGTGGTCCGGTCTGCCTACGGCTGGCTGCAGCCGCGGCTGTCGCCGCTCGGCTGGCCGGTCGCGCTGCCCCCGAAACTGAGCGTCGAGTATCTCGAGAGTGCAAGGAGCGCATTGGAATACATGCGCCCCGAGCTCCCGGTGATCGGCACCCTGCCGTCCGTCCACGACTGCGAGGCCTATGGCAAGGTGCACTCGGGCAGGCCCGGTGCGGTCCGCGCGCTCGAGCGGTGGGGTGCGGAGAAGAACGTGCCTCTCGTCGACCTCGCCGAGGCGGTTCGCGAGAACGTCTTCTCGGAGCACGGCAATCCGGACGGCATCCACTGGGGCTGGGAGGGGCACGAGCGGGTCGCCGCGGCCATGCTGAGCGCGATCCGTGCGGCGGTTCCCGGCCGGGAACCGCTGGAGGGCATACGGTAACGCTGTGCCCGTCGTCGTCGTCACCGATTCCTCGGCCTGTATCGCTCCCGAAGTGGCGCAGCGGTACGGGATTCGCGTCGTGCCCCTGCATGTCCTCGTCGGCGGCAGCGATGTCAGGGAGGGTGTCGACGAGATGCCTCAACCGCTCCCGCAGGGCGCCACGATCACCACGTCGGGGGCGTCGCCCGGCGAGCTGACCGAGGCGTACTCGCGGGCACTGGACGAGAGCGCGGGCGACGGCGTGCTCGCCGTGCACATCTCGCGCCAGCTCTCCGGCACATGGGAGGCGGGACGGCAGGCCGCGGAGGGATTCGGCGGCAACGTCCGCATCGTCGATTCACAGTCCACGGCAATGGGATTGGGCTACCCGGCGCTGGCCGCCGCCAGGGTGGCGAAGGCGGGGGGCGATCTGCGGGCGGTCTATGAGCGCGCCGTGGACGTCGCGAACCGGGGCCGGCTGCTCATCATGGTCGATCGGCTCGATCACCTGCGCAAGGGCGGCCGCATCGGCACCGCCGCGGCGTTGCTCGGCACCGCGCTGGCCATGAAGCCGGTGCTGCACCTGGTGGACGGCAAGCTGGTGCTCAGGGAGAAGACACGCACCGCGACCAAGGCGCTCGCCAAGATCGTCGAGAGCGCGGCCGAGTACGCGGGGGACGGCCCCGCAGCGGTGGCCGTGCATCATCTGCAGGCGCAGGAGCGGGCCGAGGAGGTCGCGGAGGCGCTGCGGGAGCGGATCCCCTCGATCAGCGAGATGGTGGTCTCGGAGATCGGCGCGGTGATCGGCACGCACGTCGGCCCCGGTGCCATCGGCGTGCTGGTCTGTCCGGGCGGAGCGGACGCCGAGAACATGTCGGCGGAGCCCGCGGGCCCGGGCGACAGCGTTCATCCCCAGTCCGAGAACTGATCCACAGCGCTGCCCCGGGATGGTGCCGTTCAGCCGGCACTGGGTCTGACGGTGACCGAGTTGATGTCGTAGACGCCGAGGAACTGGACGAAGGCCAGCGCCTGCGGCTTGTCCCCGTTCTGGTCGGTGGTGAACGACATCAGCGGGACCGGCAGACCGGCATGGGTGGCGTACACGGTGTAGCTGGTGTCGGGGGTCATCCCGCGTCCGGTGAACTGCACCATGTCCAAGCCGTCGACGGCCCGCACGATGAGATCGCTCGAGCCCGGACCCACCAGGGCCGGGGTGACGTTCTGGATGGGAAGGTTCAGGCCTTGCCGGGTCAGGGTGGCCGTCCCCGGCCCGCTGGGCACAGCACCGGCGACGTACACCACCGCCTGACCTTCCTGTCCCGTCCGCAGGGTCGTGGCGATCGAGCGGGTGGCGGTGTCGACGACGTCGACGCTGTCGGAGCCCTCGTTGACGACGTAGACGCGGGTGTTGTCGGGGCTGGGCCAGATGCCGTGCGGTTCGACGCCGGAGGACGGAACAGACCCGACCTGGGTGGGCGGCCCGTCCGGGTGACGTTGGTAGATCTTGGTCTCGTCGGTGCCACCCACTGTGAGGTAGACGAGCTCCGCTTCGGGTGTCGTCACGAATGCCGGGTGGTTGGTGTTCGGCCCCGTGTCGAGGACCGCGCTGATAGCGCCGGTGGTCAGGTCGAGAACGCTGACCTTGCCTGCCTTCTTGTGCGCGGCCCACAGCTCCTTACCGTCGGGTGAGAGGGCCATGTCGGAGGAGAAGGCGTCGGCGAGCCCGGTGATCCGCTGCACGACGTCGCGCGAGGCGACGTCGATGACGTCGATCGTCGCCGCGCGTGAGTGGTTGACGTAGGCCCGACTCCCGTCGGGGCTGAACAACACCTTCGACGGGCCCGACTCCGTGCCGACCTGCCCGATGACCCCGCCGTGTAGCGCGTCGACGATGTCGACCTGGGACAGTGCCCGGTCCGCGACCCAGACGGTTTGGCCGTCCGGGCTGAAGAATCCCTCATGGGAGGAACGGCCAACGGTGGTCTGCGAAACGATGCTGTTGTCGGACGTGCGGATCACCGTGACGGTGTTGGACGTGACGCTGACCGCGTCGAGGTATTGGCCGTCCCGGGAGAATCCGAGACCGTGCACGTCGACATTGCGCAGGTACTGCGGTCCCAGGATGTCGCCGAGCCGCTGCGCCCCGAGCGCGATCGTCCCCAGGACCTCGTTGGTCGCGGGGTTGATCACCGACACCGTGTTCGAGGTCTGGTCCGCGGTGTAGACCCGGTCGCTCGGTGAGATCGGCTGCGCCCCGGGCAGCGCCGGCGCCTGTTCCACCTGCGCCGTCGATGTCCCCGGGGTCGGGCTGCCGGACTGAGCGCCCTGCACGTCGCTGTCGCCACAAGCAGACACCAGCACCAGGGCGGCGCAGGCGATCACCGCGGTCCTCGCACGCCAGATGATGTCACGATGCGTACTCACGTCAGACCTCCACTCGGTCGGTCGGCCCCCTGGGCTTCGGCACCTCCTGGCACTGTCACGCTGATGGAAAAGTTTAGCCCTGCGGTTGGTTTCATCCCCAGCCTGTGAACTGATCCACAGCAGGCCCGAAGGCGGGGTCTGCCGGCCTGATCCGGGCGGATCGCGGTCCTAGCGTCGTGTCATGCGCAGCACCGACGAGACCCGGGACCGGATCAGGCAACGACTCGAGGCGATCGCTGACGGGGACCGGGTCGACAAACCCGCCACCTCGTGGGACCGCGCCGATCAGCCGGATTCCGCGCCGGACCTCGGCGACGGCGATTCGGGTCCGCGCGCACCCGGGTGGCTGACCGAGCAGGCGGCCCCGGCGCGCCCGCGGCTGGCGCCCGGCCGTCGCGGGGTGGTGGCGTTGGCGGCGGTCGCGCTCGTCGCGGCGGTAATCGGGGTCCTGTTCGCCTGGCGGGACCGGCCCGTCGCGCAGGCTGTCGAACCGGTGACCGTCGTGTCCGCCGAATCCTCGGGACAGCCAGGGGCCGCGCCGACGCCCGCACCGGCACCGGCGGATCCCGCGGCCGCGACACCGCCGGCCGATCTGGTGGTCAGCGTCGTCGGACTCGTGCGGACCGCGGGCCTGGTGCACCTGCCTGCGGGGGCCCGGATCGCGGACGCGCTGGCGGCGGCCGGCGGTGCCAGGGAGGGCGCCGACCTGCTGGGGCTGAACCTGGCGCAGCGGCTCAACGACGGGGACCAGATCCTGGTCGGGCTGGCGCCCCGCGACGGGGCGCCCGTCGCGGTGGGCAGCGCCACCGTCGGGGCGGGCCCGGCCGCGGCCGGCGCGGCTCGTCCGCCCGACCCGGCCGCGCCCGGCAAGGTGAACCTCAACACGGCGTCCGAGGCGGAGCTGGACGGCCTGCCGGGGGTCGGGCCGGTCACGGCGGCGGCCATCGTCGCGTGGCGGCAGGCCAACGGGAAGTTCACCGACGTCGAACAGCTCGGCGAGGTGGACGGGATCGGGCCGGCCAGGCTGGAGAAGCTGCGCGCGCTGGTGAGCATGTAAATGACGACGCCAGGCGCCGCGGACCCCGACCGTCGGGTGCTCGATCTCCGGCTGCTGCCGTCTGCGGGAATGTGCTGGGGCGCAACGCTGGTCGGGATCGAGCTGGGATGGCGGGCCGCGCTGTGGGCGGCGTTCGGCGCGCTGGCCGCGGCGGCGACCGCCGTGGTCGTCGCGGTCGCGGGCACTCGCCGAGCGTTCGCGGGGGTGCTGATCGCGGCGCTGCTGATCGGTGCAGGCTTCGCGGTGGCCGTCGCGGCCCGCGAGCGGGCGGTGGCCGAGCACCCGCTGACCGCGGTCGCCTCGAGGGGTGGGCACGCGAGCCTCACCGTCGTGCCGACGGACGATCCGCGGCCGGTCCGCTCCCCGGCCGGGGACACGGTGATGGTGCGGGCGTCGCTGCGGTCGATCGACGCACCCGGGGCAGGCGGTTACGCCGTCGGCGGTGCCGTGGTGGTCTTCGCCCCCGCCCACGGCTGGCAGGAGCTGCTGCCGGGGCAGCGGGTGAGCCTGCGGGGCAAGGTGAGCCGCCCGATCCGCCGCGACCTCACGGTCGCGACGATCCGCGTGACGGGGGCGCCGCTGCGGGTCGAACCGGCGCCGTGGACGCAGCGGGTGGCGGGCGCGGTCCGGGAGCGATTCGCCGCGGCCGCGCGATCGGCGTTGCCACCCGAGGCAGCCGGATTGTTGCCGGGCCTGGTGGTGGGGGACACCTCGGGGCTGCCGGGCGGGGTGCGGGACGACTTCACCGCCGCTGGGCTGTCCCACCTGACCGCGGTCTCCGGGGCGAACATCTCGATCCTGATCGGCGCCGTGTTGCTGCTCATGCGGGCGTTGGCGCTGGGTCCGCGCGCGTCGGCGGTGCTCGCGGCAGTGGCGTTGGCGGCCTTCGTGATCCTGGCCCGGCCGTCGCCGAGCGTGCTCCGGGCCGCGGTGATGGGCTCGATCGGGCTGCTCGCCCTGATGACCAGCAGGCGCAAGCAGGCGATGCCCGCGCTCGGGGCTGCGGTGATCGTGCTGTTGGCGTTGTTTCCCGCGTTGGCAGTCGATTTCGGGTTCGCCCTGTCCGTTGCCGCGACCGCGGCGCTGGTGCTGCTGGCGCCCGGGTGGGCGCGATGGCTGCGGGCGCGGGGCTGGCCGCGGGCGCTGGCCGAGGCGGTGGCGGTGGCCACCGCCGCGTACGTCGCGACGGTGCCGATCGTCGCGGCGATGTCCGGGACCCTCAGCACGGTGGCGGTCGCCGCCAACGTCGCGGTCGCCCCTGTGATCGCGCCGGTCACCGTGATCGGCGCGATGGGGGCCGCGGGTGCGGCGGTGTGGCTCCCGCTCGGCGGACTGATCGTGCGGGCGACCGGGCCGCCGTTGTGGTGGTTGCTGCGGGTCGCCGAGTGGTCCGCGGGTGCGCCCGGCGCCACCGTCGCGGTTCCCGCCGGGCTCGCCGGCGCCGCGGTGATGGCGGGGATCGCGGCGGGCCTGCTGCTCGCGATCCGATCCAGGTGGCTGCGGCGGGTGCTCGCGGCCGCGGTGCTGGGGCTGGCGCTGGTGTGGGTGCCGGCCCGGGTTCTGTGGCCGGGCTGGCCGGTGCGGGACTGGGTGCTGGTGGCCTGCGACGTCGGGCAGGGAGACGCACTGGTGCTCGCCGCGGGGGACGGCACCGCTGTGGTGATCGATGCCGGTCCCGAAGCGCGACTCGTCGACGGCTGCCTCGACAGGCTGGGCGTGCGGACCGTCGCGGCGGTGGTGCTGACGCATCTGCACGCCGACCACATCGACGGCCTGCCAGGGGTGCTGCGGGGGCGCCGGGTCGGCGCCGTGGTGCTCGGCCCGATGCGCCAGCCGGAGAGGGGTTTTCGCCAGGTGAGTACGCAGGCCGCGGCCTCCGGCGTGGCGATCAGGGAGGCGCGGGCGGGGGAGCAGTTGCGGCTGGGGGCGCTGACGTTCCTGGTCCTCGGGCCGACGCTTCCTGTGCCGCGCAGCCCCGCCGCGGGAGCGGAGATGGCGAACGAGCAATCTCTGGTGCTGTCGGTGGACACCATCGCGGGACGGATCCTGCTCACCGGGGACGTCGAGGCGGAGGGTCAGCGGGACCTGCTGCGGGATCGGGTGCCGGTGGCCGCGGACATCCTCAAGCTGCCGCACCACGGCTCGCGCACCACCACCGAGGAGTTCCTGCGGGCGGTCGGGGCGAGCCTGGTCGTGGTCTCGGTCGGGCAGGGCAACACCTTCGGCCACCCCAACCCAGGCATCCTGCGTGTCCTGCAGGAGATGGGCGCCACGGTCGCCAGGACCGACCGGGGCGGCGACGTCGCGGTGAGCAGGTCCGGCGGCGGGGCCATCGCCGTCGGACGGCCATGATGGCCCGGCCCCCGATCGTTAGACTCGGCCCATGTCGATCACCGCGAAGCGGTCCGAGGAATCGCGCGCCGCCAGCGGGCACGAGGCCCGATGGGAGCAGCACAACCTCGAGCGGCAGACGCGGATCCTCGAAGCGGCGGTCGCGATGCTCGAGGAGAGCCCGGTGGGCGCGGACATTCCGGTGCAGCAGATCGCGACCCGTGCCGGACTCGCCAAATCGGTGGTGTACCGGCAGTTCGACGGCAGGGAGGACCTGGACTGCCGGATCCGGGCGCACCTCGTCGACGAGTTCTCCCGCAACCTCGACGCCCAGCTGGACATCTCCACCGGGTCGGTCGAGGAGATCCTCGTCCGAACCATCCGCGCGGTGGCGGACTGGATGACCGATCACCCGCGCCTGAACGAGTTCGCCCGCACCGGGCCGATCGCACCCGGCGCGGACATCGACGCGGTGAGCAGTCTGAAGGTGCGGATGTCGGACCGGGCCCGCGAGCTCATCTCGTCGATCGCGATGCTCATCGACGTCGACGACAGTGCCTTCGATTCCGTGCCGTTCGCGGTCGTGACCATGGTCGAGGGGACCCTGACGCAATGGGTCAGCGATCCCGGGCCCACGCGTGACCGGTCGGAGATCGTGGCCGATCTCGCGAGGCTGGCCTGGTTCGTGCTGGACGGCGCGGCACGCTCGGCGGGCGTCACCGTCGACCCCACGGCGGAGTTGTCCGCGGTCATCGCGCAGCTGTCGGGTCAGGCGGCCTGCCGAGCCTGACGGTCGGGCTCGCTGCGGTAGCGAGAGGGCGGTCCGTCGATGTGCATTCGCCGCCACAACCGCGTGGTGACCGCGTTCATCAGGCCCAGTTCCTCGGCGAGCGCGCGCATGTCGCCGAAGTAGCCACGCAGGATGGCGCGGGAGTGCTCGCCGCGCCAGAAGGCTTCCTTCATCACCGCGCGCGGGATCCCGAACTCCTTGGCGAACGCCTTTGGCGGGGTCATGATCTCGCCGGCGAGCCAGCGCATGGCGAGGGGGAAGCTCACCGCGCACACCGCCTTGGATGCGGCGCTCATCCTGCCGACGTGCGCCTTGAGGAACTCGTTGGCGAAGGAGATGTGCCGAGCCTCCTCGGCGATGTGGATCTCCATGGTGCGCAGCATCGCGGGTGGGATGTTCGCCCCCTCGCGGATCAGCGCCTTCTGGTAGTGGTCGATCGGCTCCTCGCCGCCGAGGATGCCGATGAAGAGGATCACGTGCGCGTAGCCGCCTGCCACCCCGATGAACGGGGACAGCGCGCGGAAGGTCCGCCGCATGCCGGGAACGTCGACCCCGATCCGGTTGACGAGCTCCTGGAACATCTGGATGTGGTTGCACTCCTCGGTCATCTCGTGGAGGCAGTAGCGGAACTCCGGCGACCCGTTGGGCAGCTTCATGATGTACTGCATCATTCCGCGGATCAGGATGCTCTCGAACGCAGCGCCGACCTTGACCGAATTCGCCTGGCGCCACTTCCCGATCGCGATCTGTCGCTCCAGCGGCTGCTCCCGATACCACCGGGTGGCGCCGAGTGGATCGATCTCGGGGGAGAGGACCCAGCGCGGATCCGCCGGGTCGATGGCGAATTCCGGTGCATCCCAGTCGATGTCGAGATAGGGATCGAAGCGGCGGTGGACGGATCCCTCGGACAGTGTCTGCAGCAGTTCGCGATAGGCGGGATCGAGCAACTCCGCGGTGGGTGTCGTTGACGTCGCCATCGATGGTCTCCCTGGTCGTGGTTCGGTGTGGTTCCCGAGTGCGTGGGTCCGGGCCTGACCGGCTCCGTGGTGTCGCTCAATTTACTGAGACTCGGCGTCCCATGCAAGACCCGCGATGCGCGCGGGTGCGGCTCCCTGTCCGTGCGGTGTCGGCCCATCGTGGGACCATCGTCGGGTGAGTCCCGCATCCCCCGCCCCCGCGCCGCTCCACCTGGTACTCGGTGACGAGGAGCTTCTGGTCGATCGTGCGGTCACCGGCATCGTCGCCGAGGTCAGGGCGAGCTCGGCGAACGCCGAGGAGCTGCCCGTGACCAGGCTCCGGGCGGGTGACGTGAGCGTCGCCGAGTTCGCCGAGCTGCTCAGCCCCTCGCTGTTCGCCGAGGATCGGGTGATCGTGCTCGAAGCCGCCGCCGAGGCGGGCAAGGACGCGGTCGCCCTGGTCCTCGACGCCGCGGCCGCGCCCCCCGAGGGATTCGTCCTGGTGATCCTGCATTCCGGCGGCGGCCGCGCCAAGGCGATGGTGGGGGCGCTACAGAAGTCCGGCGCCGTCGTGCACGAATGCGCCAAGCTCAGCAAGCAGGGCGAGCGCGCCGACTTCGTGCGCGGCGAGTTCCGTGCGGCGGGCGTCCGGGTCTCGCCGGAGGTGATCCAGGCGGTGATCGACGCGGTCGGGTCGGATCTGCGCGAGCTGGCCGCGGCCTGCTCGCAGCTCGCCGCCGACACCGGCGGACTGATCGACGCCGCCGCCGTGCAGAAGTACTACACGGGCAAGGCCGAGGTCTCGGGCTTCGACGTCGCCGAGCTGGCGGTGTCGGGCGACCGCACCGGTGCGATGGAGGCGCTGCGGTGGGCGATGCTGCGGGGCGTCCCGCACGTGCTGCTCGCCGACGCCCTCGCCGACGCCGTGCACACCGTCGCCCGGGTGGGCTCCGCGGGCCGCGGTGACCCGTTCCGGATGGCGTCGGAGCTGGGCATGCCGCCATGGAAGATCAAGAAGGCGCAGGGGCAGGCGCGCGGCTGGGGCTCCGAGTCCATCGGTGAGGCCCTCGGCGTCGTCGCCCAGCTCAACGCCGACGTCAAGGGCGCGGCCGCGGATCCGGACTACGCAGTGGAGTTCGCGGTGCGGCGGGTCGCCGAGCTGTACCGGTGAGTCCGGCGCCGGACGGCAGCGGGCGTGCGCTCGAGCGGGCGCGTGCTCTGCTCCGCCCGGACGAACTACGTGCGAGCGCGAGCGCCGATGCCGGTTACCTCGATCTGCTCCCTGACGCGGGCTCGCCGCGACCGACGGCGGCTCAGCACGCGATGAACAATCGACTCGTCGCCGCCGTGTACGAGCGGGTCTGGCGTCCGGTCTGGACCGCCGCGATGGGGGCCAACGGGCTGTCGGCAGGCGGCGAGCGAGCGACGGCGGCCGCCGATCTCGGCCTGGCCGGTGAGCAGCGGGTCCTCGATGTGGCGTGCGGCCCCGGCAACTTCACCCGTTACTTCGGCGAGCGACTCGACGGGGAGGGGATCGCGGTCGGGTTCGACATCTCGCGGCCCATGTTGGACCAGGCGGTGCGCAGCGGTCGCGGACCGCACACCGCCTACGTGCGTGGCGACGCCAGGCGGTTGCCGTTCGACGACGGGACCTTCGATGCCGTCTGCTGCTACGCCGCGCTCTACCTCGTGCCGGAGCCGATGACCGTCGTCGACGAGATGATCCGGGTGCTCGCGCCCGGCGGTCGGATCGCGGTGATGACCAGTTACGGCCGCGAGCACCCGCTGTTGCGGTCGGCGCTCGGGTTGGCGGCGGGCACCCTTGGCGTCCGCATGTACGACCGCACGACCCTGCCGGACGCGTTCGCGGCGGCGGGCCTGATCGAGGTGGCGCAGCAGATCCGCGGGGTCACCCAGTTCGTCAACGCCCGCAAGCCCTGACGCGGGAACGCGAAAAACCGCCCGGTCGTGGACCGGGCGGTTTCTGCGAGACGGTTTACGTCAGAGCTTGTTGGCGGCCAGCGCGAGGGCCGACTTCTTGTTGGCAGCCTGGTTGGCGTGGATGACGCCCTTGCTGGCTGCCTTGTCGAGCTTGCGGCTCGCGACCAGGAGGAGCTCGTCGGCCTTCGCCTTGTCGCCCGAGGACGCAGCCTCACGGAAGGAACGGATCGCGGTACGCAGCGAGGACTTCACCGACTGGTTGCGCAGTCGCTGGCGCTCGTTGGTAGCGATCCGCTTCACCTGGGACTTGATGTTGGCCACGCGTAGAATCCTGTCGTTTTCGCTCGGTTTCTTGTCTAAGAAGCTTTGGGCGCACTTGGGCGCCGACGGTCGAGATTACCAGGGATGCCGCTGTGAACCCAAACCGGCATGCGTTCCCCGAAACGGCCTCGATGTCGTTGTGCAGGGTACCGGCCTCGCGTAGCGTCCGGCCGGAGTCCTTGTGGTACGCCCTAAACCGATCTCATCGAAGGTGGCACATGTCTCCAACTGCGCAGGAAATCGCCGAGAAGGAACCGATCTCGGACGCCAAGAAGTACATCGCCGAGGGCATCGGCACGTTTGTATTGGTGTTCGCATCCGTGGGCACCGCGGTGATCGCGGGCGACAAGGTCGGCAACCTCGGCGTAGCCCTGGCGTTCGGCCTCACCCTGCTGTTCCTCGTGTACTCGATCGGACCCATCTCGGGCTGCCATGTGAACCCGGCTGTCACCTTCGGTCACTTCCTGCTCGGCCGGATCGCCATTGTCAAGGCCGGTCTGTACGTGGTGGCCCAGTTGCTCGGCGGCCTGCTCGCGGGCGTCGTCCTCTACTCGGTGGCCAAGTCGCTGCCCTCCTACAATCGCGCGGCGTCGGGGCTCGGCGCGAACGGGTGGGGTGAGCACAGCCCGTCGGCGATCAAGGGTCCGCTGGGCATCGGGGTGCTGGAGAACGGGTACGGCCTCGCCGCGATGATCGTGATCGAGGTGCTGCTCACCGCGCTGCTGGTGTTCGTGGTCATGGCCTCGACCGACCAGATCTCGGACGTGCCGCTGGCAGGCATATCCATCGGTTTCACCCTGGCGGTGATCCACCTGCTGTCGATCCCGATCGACAACACGTCGGTGAACCCGGCCCGCAGCATCGCGGTGGCGCCCTACCAGGACGGCGCGCTCGGCCAGCTGTGGGCGTTCATCGTGTTCCCCCTGATCGGCGGCGCGCTCGGCGCGCTGGCCTATCGAGGGGTGTTCGGTCGATACGACCGGATCAACATCTAGCGGGACCCGGATCGAAGACAAAGGACCCCGGCGCGGACCGCGCCGGGGTCCTTTCATCTGTCACGGACGTCGCATTTGTTCAATCGCGGTGTCGGTGGCCGGTCCTACGCTCACCTCATGCAGGCAGACAGCACGTTCTCCGTGACCTCTTTCGAGCCGACCGAGTACACCTCGCCGATCCAGACCGGACTCGACGTCGGGTACACGTACATGACCAAGACCTTCGCCGGCGACATCGAAGGCACCTCCCGGACTCAGTTCACCTCCGCGTTCTCCCAGGAGACCGGGGTGGGCACCTACGTCGCGATGGAGTCGTTCGAGGGATCGATCGGCGACCGCCGCGGCACGTTCAACTTCGCGCACATGGCCACCACGGACGGCGCCGAGCGCACCCACCACCAGCTCGTCGTGGTACCGACCAGCGGGACCGGCGACCTGGTGGGGATCAACGGGACGGGTGAGCTGCTGGTCGACGCCGACGGCACCCACCGGCTGCGGCTCGACGTGGAGTTCGCCGGGAGCTGATCCGCGCGGCGGGCCGGAAGTGCCTCAGCTCCAGCTGAAGTCGGACCGCAGGCGGGTCGCGACCTGGTCGAACCGGCGCTGATCGAGGATGGCCCCCTCGCGGCGGATCCCGGCCTCGGGGACGTCGAGCACCCGGTCGAGGCGCACCCAGCTCGGGCGGCCGGCGCTGTCCCAGGAGCCGGAGCCGACTCCCATCCAGTTCCGGTCGCCGTCCCGCTCGGAGTTCGAGGACAGCATCAGGCCGAGCAGGGTGTCGCCGTCGCGCCCTACGACAAGGACCGGCCGGTCCTTGCCCTGGTGGGCATCCTCCTCATAGGTCACCCAGGTCCACACGACCTCGCCCGGGTCGGCCCGGCCGTCGAGGTCGGGGGAGTACTCCACCCGGCGGGCGCGATGCGCGGTCGGCACCGCGGTGGAGGACACGGGTCGTCCGGGCTTGAGGGGCGACTTCGGCTTCGGGGCCTGCTCGACCCGGGCCTTGCCGGGCAGCACACCCGAGCGTTGCAGCTCCTTGAACAGGCGGGGACCCTCGCGCAGCGCGATGCTCCCGAGTTGCTTGCCGATCTGCGTCCAGCTTCGTGCCATGCGTCCAACTTATCTGCGCGGCGGGGACCGGCACCGTGCGGCCGGATCGGATCCGGGCCGCGGGTGATGGAGCGGCGCCGACCGTCGCTGAGTCGCTCCGGTGCCGCCGCGCGCCGACCCGGGCGATATCCTGGGGCGACGACTTACCGCAGCCCGGGTCGGGCCGCCGCCAGTGACGAGTTCAGGAGCCCCGAAATCAGCAGCTTCGCCGACACGACGTTCACGGATCCCGCACGGATTCGGAACTTCTGCATCATCGCGCACATCGACCACGGCAAGTCGACTCTCGCGGACCGGATGCTGCAGCTCACCGGAGTGGTCGATCCGCGGCAGATGCGCGCCCAGTACCTGGACCGGATGGACATCGAGCGCGAGCGCGGCATCACCATCAAGGCGCAGAACGTGCGGCTGCCCTGGGTCGTCACGAACGAGGACGGCACCGAGGAAGAGATCGTCCTGCACCTGATCGACACGCCCGGTCACGTCGACTTCACCTACGAGGTCTCCCGCGCGCTGGAGGCCTGTGAGGGCGCCGTGCTGCTGGTGGACGCCGCGCAGGGCATCGAGGCGCAGACGTTGGCGAACCTGTACCTGGCGATGGAGAAGGACCTCACCATCATCCCGGTGCTCAACAAGATCGACCTGCCAGCGGCCGACCCCGACCGCTACGCCGCGGAAATCGCGCACATCGTCGGCTGTGAGCCCGGCGACGTGCTGCGGGTCTCCGGTAAGACCGGCGTCGGGGTCAAGGAACTGCTCGACGAGGTCGTCAAGCAGGTGCCCGCGCCGGTCGGCGACGCCGACGGCCCGGCGCGCGCGATGATCTTCGACTCGGTGTACGACGCGTACCGCGGCGTGGTCACCTACGTGCGAGTGGTGGACGGCAAGATCCGTCCCCGCGAAAAGATCACGATGATGTCGACCGGCACCACTCACGAACTGCTCGAGGTGGGCATCATCTCGCCCGAACCCAAGCCCACCGTCGGCCTTGGCGTCGGCGAGGTCGGCTACCTGATCACCGGCGTCAAGGACGTCCGCCAGTCGAGGGTCGGTGACACCGTCACCACCTTCCGCAACGGCGCGACCGAGCCGCTGGTCGGCTACCGCGACCCCAAGCCGATGGTGTACTCGGGCCTGTACCCCATGGACGGCTCCGACTACCCGGTGCTGCGCGACGCGCTCGACAAGCTGCGGCTCAACGACGCTGCGCTGGCATACGAGCCGGAAACCTCTGTGGCCCTTGGCTTCGGCTTCCGCTGCGGCTTCCTCGGGCTGCTGCACATGGAGATCACCCGGGACCGGCTCGAGCGTGAGTTCGGCCTCGACCTGATCTCGACGGCGCCGAACGTGGTGTACCGCGTGACGATGGAGGACGGCACCGAGCATGAGGTGACCAACCCGTCGTACTGGCCGGAGGGCAGGGTGCGCGAGGTGTACGAGCCGATGGCCAAGTGCACCGTCATCGCGCCGAGCGAGTACACCGGCGCGATCATGGAACTGTGCCAGAGCCGTCGCGGCGAGCTCGGCGGCATGGACTACCTCTCCGAGACCCGGGTCGAGCTGCGCTACACGCTGCCGATGGGCGAGATCATGTTCGACTTCTTCGACGCCCTCAAGTCGCGGACCAAGGGCTACGCCAGCCTCGACTACGAGCCGACGGACGAGCAGCAGGCCGCGCTGGTGAAGGTGGACATCCTGCTGCAGGGCGAGGCCGTCGACGCGTTCAGTGCGATCGTGCACAAGGACGCGGCGTTCGCCTACGGCAACAAGATGACCACCAAGCTGCGCGAGCTGATTCCGCGCCAGCAGTTCGAGGTGCCGATCCAGGCCGCGATCGGCGCGAAGATCATTGCGCGCGAGAACATTCGCGCGATCCGCAAGGACGTGCTCGCCAAGTGCTACGGCGGCGACATCAGCCGTAAGCGCAAGCTGCTCGAGAAGCAGAAGGAGGGCAAGAAGCGGATGAAGACCATCGGTCGGGTCGAGGTCCCGCAGGAGGCCTTCGTGGCGGCGCTGTCGAACGAGTCGGTGACGGACAAGCCGAAGAAGTAGGCGCCGCGCGCACAGTCGGCGAAGCCGCGACAGGAGAGGAATTCGGCATGCTCGAGACCTGGCTGACCAGGGAACTGCGGATCGAGGTGCCGATCCTCGGCGCGCCGATGGGCGGCAGGGCCGGCGGCGAACTGACCGGCGAGGTGTCCAAGGCCGGCGGCCTCGGGCTGCTCGGCGCGGCGCGGTATGCGACCCCGCAGTGGGTGGCCGAGGAGGCGGCGGTGGCCCGCCGCATCGGCGGTCGGTTCGGCGTCGGGCTGATGACGTGGGCACTCGACGACGACGACACCCTGCTCGACGCGGCGCTGGCGGAGGAGCCGGTGCTGGTGTCGCTGTCCTTCGGCGACCCGGCCGCCTACGTGCCTCGGGTGCACGCCGCGGGTATCCCGGTCGTGTCCCAGGTGAACACGCTCGACGACCTGCGGGTCGCCGAGCGGGCCGGGGTGGATCTGGTGATCGCCCAGGGTGGCGAGGCGGGCGGGCACACCGGCCAGATCGGCACCCTGCCGCTGCTGCAGGAACTGCTCGACGCGACGGACCTGCCGGTGGTCGCGGCAGGCGGTATCGGAACGGGGCGGGGGCTGGCGGCGGTGATCGCCGCGGGTGCGGAGGGCGCGCTGATCGGCACCGCCCTGCTGGCCAGCCCGGAGACCATCGGACCCGGCTACGCCAGGGAACGGGTGGTCGAGGCGGGCAGCGCCGACACCGTGTACACCTCGGTCTTCGACCAGGCTCGTAGCCAGCCGTGGCCGAGCCGCTGGGGCGGCCGGGCGATCGCGAACGAGTTCACCGAGGCCTGGCACGGCGCCGAGGGGTCCGAGGAGACCCTCGCGGAGGCCTACGACCCGAACGATCCCGACCTCGGCGTGGTGTACGCGGGTGAGGCGGTCGGCCTGGTGCACTCGGCCCGACCCGCGGGCGAGGTGGTTCGGCAGATCGCGGACGACGCGGAGCGGCTGCTCCGCCGGTTCGCCTGACGAAGCCCTGGCGCCAACCCTCGAGGCATGCGAAGGTTAGCCTTCGCTAACTTTGAAGGAGTGATGTGGGTGCGTGCGGTGAGGCTGGTCACGGCGACGCTGCTCGGGGCGGTGGCGATCGCCGCCGCCGGGTGCAGCGCGGACGCCGGTGCGGACGACGGCGCCGATCGGACGACGACGATCGAGCACAGGTTCGGTTCCACCACGATCGAGGGGACCCCGACCCGGATCGTGGCGGCGGGCAGCCAGTGGCTGGATGCGCTGCTCGAATTCGGCGTGCAGCCCGTGGCCTACCTGGCCGCAGGGGACCGCGGCGACGAACGCGGCCTCTACCCATGGGAGAGCTCGCTCGATGCGTCGGCGGTGGAGCTCGACCGGGCGGTCCTCACCCAGCTGGGCGCACCCCTGCCGGTGGAGGAGATCGCCGCGCAGAAGCCGGACCTGATCCTCGGGTCGTTCGTGGCAAGCCGGAGCGACTTCGATCGGGTCGACAAGATCGCGCCCACCATCGGCGAGATCGGCGACGCACAGGTCGACTCCTGGGAGGACCAGGTGACGGCGCTCGGCCGGATCCTCGGCGAGGAGGACCGGGCCGCGGAGATCGTCGCCACCACCAACAGTGAGATCGACGGTCTCGCCGCGCGACTGCCGGGGCTGAAGGGCAAGACGGCTGTGCTGTCCCAGTTCGTCTTCGCGACCGACCAGCTCGTCGTCGTCGCCGATCCGAAGGACGGCGCCAGCCAGACGTTCGCCCGGCTCGGCATGACGGTCCCGCCGCGCCTCGTCGAGGAGGCGGGGGCGACGGGCGGGCGACTGCTGCTCAGCCCCGAGCGGGTCGATGCCCTCAGTGCGGACCTGGTGGTGATGCTGCCCAACGGCGGCACCCGTGACGACCTGATGAAGCTCCCCGGGTTCGCCGCGCTGCCCTCGGTCGGCAGCGGCGGCCTCGCCGTCGAGGACTACCCGACGGTGGTCGGGTTCAACACCCCCTCGAGCGCCTCGCTGCGCTACTCGCTGGACCGGATCACCCCGCAGCTCGAGGCGATCGGCGGCTGACTGCGGGTCGACCCGCAGCGTCTCAGGTGGGGCCGTGTGCGGGCTGGAAGGTGCCGGTGTCGCCGGCCTCCTCGGCCCGGATCACGTGCACCACGGCGTTGATCAGCGCCAGGTGGGTGAAGGCCTGGGGGAAGTTCCCCAGGTGCCTGCCGGTCCGCGGGTCGATCTCCTCGGCGTACAGCTTGAGGGGGCTGGCGAACCCGAGCAGCCGCTCGCACAGCCGCTTGGCTCGCGGCAGTTCGCCGATCTCGACCAGCGCCGACACCAGCCAGAACGAGCAGATGGTGAACGTGCCCTCCTCGCCGGCCAGGCCGTCGTCGGTGGTCTCCACCCGGTACCGCAGCACCAGGCCGTCGTCTGTCAGCTCGTCGGCGATGGCCAGCACCGTGGCGCGCACCCGATGGTCGTGTGGGGGCAGGAAGCGCAGCAACGGCACCAACAGCAGCGAGGCGTCCAGCGAATCGTCGCCGTAGCGCTGCGTGAAGACGCCCCGGTCGTCCACCCCGTGTTCGAGGATGTCGTCCTTGATCTCGTCGGCGATCCGCGCCCACTGCTCGGCATACGCCTTCTCGCCGTGCAGGATGGCCAACTTGCTGCCGCGGTCGAGGGCGACCCAGCACATCACCTTCGAGGAGGTGAAGTGCTGGGGTTCGCCGCGCACCTCCCAGATCCCGCGGTCGGGCTGACGCCAGTGCTCGATCGCCTCCTCGACCTGCCGCTTGAGCAGCGGCCACAGCGATTCGGGGACCCGGTCGCGCGAGCGCACGTGCAGGTACACCGAGTCGAGCATGGTGCCCCAGATGTCGTGCTGATTCTGGTTGTAGGCGCCGTTGCCGATGCGGACCGGGCGGGCCCCGTCGTATCCGGACAGGTGGCTGAGTTCCTCCTCCTCGAGGGTCTTCTCGCCGCCGATCCCGTACATCACCTGCAGCGGGTTCGGGTTACCGTCCTCGGACCGGGACACGTCGTAGATGAACGAGAAGAAGTCGTTCGCCTCCCGGTCGAGGCCGAGGGTGTACAGGCCCCATAGCGCGAAGGTGGAGTCGCGCACCCACGCGTACCGGTAGTCCCAGTTGCGCTCGCCGCCAGGGGTTTCCGGCAGGGAGGTGGTGCAGGCGGCGAGCAGCGCGCCGGTCGGGCTGTAGGTCAGGCCCTTGAGCGCGAGTGCGCTGCGCTGCAGGTAGCCGCGCCACGGGTGGTCGGGGAAGCGGCCGATCGTGATCCACTGGCGCCAGCACTCCGCGGTCTGCCACATCTTGTCCGCGGCCTCCTCGAAGGTGCCGGGCGGGGGCACGTCGGACCAGGACAGGGCGACGAAGCCGTTGTCGCCCTCCCGCATCCGGGTCCGGATCCGCGCTTCGCGGCCTTCGAGACCGAGTTTGAAATTGGTGGTCAGCCGCAGGGTGGGGTGCGCGCCGAGGGCGCTGCCGTCGCAGGTGGCGGTGGCCTCCTCGTAGACCTTGCCCGTGTACTCCCACTTCGCGGCGGCACGGTGGTAGTCGAAGGCCGGCTCGCAGCTCATCTCCAGCTCGATGGTCCCGCTGACACACTTGATGGTCCGCAGCAGGATGCCCTCGGCATCCCAGTCGGTCGGGGTCCGTCGATGGGTCTTCGAGCGCTCCTGGATGTTGTGCCACGGGCCCATCACCAGGGCGTCGCGCACGATGAGCCAGCCGGTCTCGGTCTGCCAGGTGGTCTCGACGATCAGCCCGCCCGGCAGGTAGCGCCTGGCCGCGGGCACGTTCTGCCCGTAGGGGCCGATCCGGAAGTGGCCCGCGCTCCGATCGAGGACCGCACCGAAGACGCTCGGCGAATCCGGGCGGGGCACGCACATCCACTCGACCGAGCCGTTGCGGGCGATCAGGCAGGTGGTCTCGCAGTCGGAGAGGAACGCGTAGTCGTCGATGGGCGGGAAGGTGCTGCGATGGTGCTCCAGGTCGATGCGCGCAGGCAGGTTCGCGGGCACCATTTCGCCGTTCGTGAGCTGCTCGGTGTCATCGAGTGGGGCCATCTGATCATCGAGTGGGGCCATCTGATCATCATCTGCCCGACGGGCGTGGGCGTCCACCGGAGTGGGGGCGATAGGCTGACCGGGTGACGCAGATTGCCAGCTGGTGGGACGGACTCGAGCTCTGGGTGATCGGGCTGCCCTTCATCCCGCAGCTGATCCTCGTGATGGCGGTGATGATGCCGCTCGCGATCGGGATCGCCAGCGGCGCCGACCTGCTGCTCGCCAGGATCTTCGTGCTGCTCGGCCGGGACTCGGCCCCCTCCGCCGTGACCGAGGACGGTGCACGCTGATGCCCCGCTCACGTGTCACCCTCGCCCTGATCGCGCTCATGCTCCTGGTCCTGATCGGCTGGCTGCTGACCAGGTAGTGGAACGGCGCCGGCTCCAGTTCGATCGGCGCCGGTAGCTCTGCTACATTCGTCCGCGTGTCTGCAACCGCCGTGCACCAGGTCCGCCATGAACTGGCGTTGATCGCTGTCGGCATGCTTGCGGTCGCCGACATCGACTGTTGTCGATTCCAGTAGCCGCACGAGCCACCTGAGCCGCGGCCGGTTCCGCCCCACGTAGCGGGCGACAACCCCAATTCTGTGTCACCGTGAGACCACGCCGTCGCCGGCAGTGGTCCCACGCTGCGGTCTGAGGACCGGACACCCACCTCTTTGCCCTCGTGGCACACCTGTGAAAGGCAATTCACATGAGCGCGCGCTCTCGCATCACCCGTTCCGGCCTCCTGCTGGCCGCCGCCGTCACCGCCGCATCGGTCGCGCTGACCGCGTGCAGCGGCGGTTCGAGCGACACCGTCGGCGCCGAGGGCGGCGCGAGCGATGGCAGCGGGGGCACCATCAGCCTGTTCGCCTACGCGGTCCCCAAGCCCGGCTACGACAAGCTGATCCCGGCCTTCAACGACACCGACGAGGGCAAGAACGTCGAGTTCCAGCAGTCCTACGGCGCCTCCGGTGACCAGTCCCGCAAGGTCAAGGACGGCGCCCAGGCCGACTTCGTCAACTTCTCCGTCGAGCCGGACATCACCCGCCTCGTCGACGCGGGCCTGGTGAGCGAGGACTGGAACAAGGACGCCTACAACGGGATCCCGTTCGGCTCCGTCGTGACGGTGGTGGTCCGCAAGGGCAACCCGAAGGGCATCAAGGACTGGGACGACCTGCTCCAGCCCGGCCTCGAGGTGGTCACGCCCAACCCGTTCAGCTCGGGCTCGGCGAAGTGGAACCTGTTGGCTCCGTATGCCGCCAAGAGCGACGGCGGCAAGAACCCGCAGGCCGGACTCGACTACCTGAACACGCTCGTCACCGATCACGTGAAGGTCCAGCCGAAGTCCGGTCGTGAGGCCACCGAGACCTTCCTGCAGGGCACCGGCGACGTGTTGCTGAGCTACGAGAACGAGGCCCTGTTCGCCGAGCGCAACGGGGACCCGGTCGAGCACGTCACCCCGCCGGTCACGTTCAAGATCGAGAACCCGGTCGCCGTGATCAACAACAGCAAGAACCTCGAGAAGGCCAACGCGTTCAAGGACTTCCTCTTCACCACCGAGGGTCAGAAGCTGTGGGCCGAGGCCGGATTCCGTCCGGTCGATCCCGCTGTCGCGGCCGAGTTCGCTGCCGACTTCCCTGCGCCCGCGAAGCTGTGGACGATCGCGGACCTGGGCGGCTGGAAGGCCGTCGACGAGAGCCTGTTCAAGAAGGAAACCGGCTCCATCGCGACGATCTACGACAACGCCACCAAGTAATCTGACCGTGACCAGCATTACAGAAGCAACGACGGGGGGACTGGTGTCCGAGTCCGTAGGACAGCAGTCGACCGAGACCGGTCCCCCCGCTCGGCCTACCCGCGCGAAGAAGCGCAAGTGGACCGCCGTGACCGGCACCGTTGGCCCGCTTGGCATCGGCGTCGCGATGCTCTGGCTCAGCGTCATCGTGCTGCTCCCGCTCGCGGCGCTGACGGTGACCTCGTTCGAGAACGGCCTCAGCGGGTTCTGGGACGCCGTGACCAGCCCGGTCGCGCTGGCCTCGCTGCGCGTGACCGTCACGGTCTCGGCGGTCGTCGCCCTCATCAACGTGGTGATGGGCACCCTCATCGCCTGGGTGCTGGTCCGCGACGAGTTCCCCGGCAAGCGAATCGTCAACGCGCTCATCGATCTCCCGTTCGCGTTGCCGACCATCGTGGCGAGCATCGTGCTGCTGGCGCTGTACGGGCCGAACAGCCCGATCGGTGTGCAGCTCAACGCCACCCAGCCCGGCCTCGTCGTCGCGCTGGCGTTCGTCACGCTGCCGTTCGTGGTCCGGTCGGTGCAGCCGGTGCTGATCGAGACCGACCGGGAGGTGGAGCAGGCCGCCGCGTCCCTCGGCGCCAGCAACTGGACCATCTTCCGGAAGGTGGTGCTGCCGATCCTGTCGCCTGCGATCATCAGCGGCGCGGGCCTGGCGTTCGCCCGGGCGATCGGCGAGTACGGCTCGGTCGTGCTGATCGGCGGCAACATCCCGCGCGAGACGCAGGTGACCTCGCAGTACATCCAGCAGCAGATCGAGATCGACCGGCCGGTCAACGCCGCCGCCGTGTCGGTGGCGCTGCTGGCGATCGCCTTCGTCACCCTGTTGGTGTTGCGGCTGATCTCGAGCCGCAACCAGCGACGTGAGGAGCAGGCCCAGTGAACCTCTCGACCGGATCGAAGCTCGGGATGCGGGTCGTCGCGCTCGGCTACCTGTTCCTGCTGCTGCTGGTGCCGATCGGCGTCATCCTGTGGCGCACCTTCGAGCGGGGCATCGGCGCCTTCATCGATGCGATCACCACCCCGGCGGCGATCTCGGCGCTGAACCTCTCGCTGCTGATCGTGGCCATCGTCGTGCCGATCAACGTGATCTTCGGCATTGTCACGGCCCTGGCACTGGTCCGGGGACGGTTCCCCGGCCGCGGCCTGATGCAGGCCGTCGTGGACCTGCCGTTCGCGGTCTCGCCGATCGTCGTCGGCGTCTCGCTGATCCTGCTGTGGGGCGTCAACGGCTGGTTCGGCGTACTGGACGAGGCAGGGTTCCGGGTGATCTTCGGCCTGCCCGGCATGGTGCTGGCCACCATCTTCGTCACGCTGCCGTTCGTGGTCCGCGAGGTCGAGCCGGTGCTGCACGAGATCGGTGACGAGCAGGAGCAGGCCGCCGCGACCCTCGGCGCCTCCAAGTGGCAGACCTTCTGGCGGATCACCTTGCCCGCGATCCGCTGGGGCCTGACCTACGGCGTCGTGCTCACCGTGGCCCGTTCGCTCGGCGAGTTCGGCGCGGTGATCATGGTGTCCTCGGGGTTCCCCGGCGTCTCCCAGACCCTGACCCTGCTCGTGCACTCGCGCTACATCGACGATCACAACACCTTCGGGGCCTACTGCGCGGCGACGCTGCTGATGGGCATCGCGCTGGTGACCCTGCTGCTGATGACGCTGCTCGACCGCAAGAGGAGCAACACATGATTTCCGTGATCGGCGCCAACAAGAACTTCGGTGACTTCGCGGCCCTGGACAACCTGTCGCTGGACATCCCGGCCGGTTCCCTGACGGCGCTGCTCGGCCCGTCCGGGTCCGGCAAGTCGACCCTGCTGCGGTCGATCGCCGGGCTGGAGAACCCGGACTCGGGGACCATCACCATCGGGGGCAAGGACGTCACCGGTGTGCCCCCGCAGAAGCGCGACATCGGCTTCGTGTTCCAGCACTACGCGGCGTTCAAGCACATGACCGTTCGCGACAACGTCGCGTTCGGGCTGAAGATCCGCAAGCGGCCGAAGCCCGAGATCGACAAGAAGGTCAACGAGCTGCTCGAGATCGTCGGCCTCGACGGCTTCCAGCACCGCTACCCGGCCCAGCTCTCCGGCGGTCAGCGGCAGCGCATGGCGCTTGCCCGCGCGCTCGCCGTCGACCCGCAGGTGCTGCTGCTCGACGAGCCGTTCGGCGCGCTCGACGCCAAGGTTCGCGAGGACCTGCGGACCTGGCTGCGGCGGCTGCACGACGAGGTTCACGTCACGACCGTCCTTGTCACCCACGACCAGGAGGAGGCGCTCGACGTCGCCGACCGGATCGCGGTGCTGAACAAGGGGCGGATCGAGCAGGTCGGCACCCCGCGTGACCTCTACGACACGCCCGCGAACGACTTCGTGATGTCGTTCCTCGGCCCAGTGGCCAAGCTGAACGGCCAGCTGGTGCGCCCGCACGACATCCGCGTCGGCCGCGACCCCAGCATGGCGGTCGCGCAGAAGGCAGGCACCGCGGAATCGGCAGGCGTGACCAGGGCGACGGTCGAGCGGGTGGTGCACCTCGGCTTCGAGGTGCGGGTGGAGCTGCGCAACGCCGCCACCGGCGACCTGTTCGCGGCCCAGGTGACCCGCGGCGACAGCGAGGCGCTGCAGCTCAAGGAGGGCGAGACCGTCTACGCCCGCGCGACCCTGATCCCCAACATCCCGGCCTAGGCCGCTCCGCGGCCCGTGCGCGGTTGACGAGTCCAGACACGAGTGAACCCCC